>JALORT010000030.1 GCA_025458755.1 Methylotetracoccus sp. | reverse complement strand
GAACAGGGGCTCAATCTGGCCCGTTTGCTGGTGCACTTGGCCGGCCTGCCGGCTTCCGTCGCCGGCGTCACGGTCAACCGTTTCTGCGGTTCGTCGATGCAGGCGATCCATATCGCCGCGGGTGCGATTCAAATGCATGCGGGCGAGGTGTTCATTTGCGCTGGCGTCGAATCGATGTCCCGCATCCCGATGGGCGGTTTCAATGTGATGCCCAATCCCGCGCTGTACGCTTCGCATCCCGAGGCCTATATCAGCATGGGCGAAACGGCGGAAAACCTGGCACGGCAGTACCGCATCGACCGCGCCGACCAGGAGGCCTTCGCGCTGGCCAGCCAGTGCAAGGCCGGTGCCGCTCAGCGCAATGGGTCGTTGGCTGACGAGATCATCTCGATCGACAACGGGGCTGGTGGATTGATCGACACCGATGGCTGCATCCGGCCGGACTCGAGCGCGGAGGATCTGGCGAAGCTGCCACCCGCGTTTCTGGAAAACGGCAGCGTCACCGCCGCCACTGCTTCGCCCCTGACCGACGGTGCCGCCTCCGTGCTGGTCTGCAGCGAGGACTATGCCGCTACCCACGGTCTTGCCAAACTCGCGCGCATCAAAGCCGTCGCGGTGTCCGCCTGTGCGCCGGAAGTCATGGGCATCGGCCCGGTCGGCGCGACCCGCAAGGCTCTGCAACGTGCCGGCCTCAGCCTCGAGGACATCGACATCGTGGAGTTGAACGAAGCGTTCGCGGCGCAGGCGCTCGCGGTGCTGAAGGAGCTGCCGGTGCCGCTGGAAACGCTCAACCTGGATGGGGGCGCCATTGCGTTGGGCCACCCGTTGGGCGCGTCCGGGGTCCGGATTACCGGCAAGGCCGCGAGTCTGCTGCGGCGCGAAAAGCGGCGCTACGCGCTGGCGACGATGTGCATCGGCGGCGGACAAGGGATCGCAACGATTCTGGAGGCGGCGTCATGAACAGTCCATCGGCAGCCGATGTGCGTGGGCAACGAGCGGATGGCGGCCGGCAAGAACGGCTCCCGCCGAACATCCAACGAGCGGCCGTCATTGGCGCCGGCGTGATGGGCGCGGGCATCGCGGCGCATCTCGCCAACGCCGGTGTTCCGGTGCAGTTGCTGGACATCGTTCCGCACGACGCCAGCGACCGGAATGTCATCGCCGAAACCGCAATCGCAAAATTGTTGAAAGCGGAGCCGCCGGCTCTGATGCGCCGGAGCGACGCGGCTCTGATCACCGCCGGCAACGTGGAAGACCATCTGGAGCGGCTTGCCGACGTGGATTGGGTCGTCGAAGCGGTGATCGAAGATCCCGCGGTCAAACAGGCGGTGTTCGAAAAGCTGGACGCGGTCTGCCGTCCCGACGCGCTGATTTCCTCCAATACCTCGACGTTGCCGCTCGCGCTGCTTAGCCGGAAGATGCCCGAGGCGTTCCGGCGGCGCTTCATGATCACTCACTTCTTCAATCCGCCGCGCTACATGCGTCTGCTGGAACTGGTGGCGGACCCGGCACTCCAGCCGGAACTGCTTAAGGCTATCCAGCAGTTTGCCGATGTCCGGCTCGGCAAGACCGGGGTGCTCTGCAAGGATGCGCCGGGCTTCGTCGCCAACCGGATCGGTACCTTCTGGCTGCAATGTGGACTGCTGGAGGCGATCGAGCTCGACCTCACGGTCGAAGAGGCCGATGCCGCGCTGTCGACGCCGTTCGGCATCCCGAAGACCGGAATCTTCGGATTGTATGACCTGATCGGCCTAGAGCTGCTGCCCCAGGTGTTGGCTTTCCTGCGCCGGGCGCTGCCGGCCGCGGATGCGTTTCATCGAATCGATCGCATCCCGCCTTTGATTGAAAAGATGATCGCCGCGGGGCAAACCGGCCGCAAGGGCAAAGGCGGCTTTTACCGCTGGCAGCGTGAGGGAGAGCGGGACTTCAAGGAATCCATCGACCTGCATAGCGGTGTTTACCGGCGCAGCGAAAAGCCGCAGTTGGCGGTCTCGCCGTCAGCGACCCCGGAGCCGGTCCGGGCCTGGCTGTCCGGCGACGACAAGACGGGGCGCTATGCCTGGCGGGTGATGTCGCGGACCTTGGCCTATAGCGCCGGCCTGATCCCCGAAATCGCCGACGACATCACGGTCATCGATACCACGATGCGCCTGGGCTACAACTGGACTTACGGCCCGTTCGAGCTGCTGGACCGCATCGGCGTGGAGTGGTTTGTCGGAAGGCTGCGGGCCGAAGGGTGCGAGATCCCGCCGCTGCTGCAGGCGGGGGATCCGCTGTACCGGATCGAGGCGGTGCAAAAGCTGTTCCGCGATCCGGCCGGAGGCTACCGCCCGGTGAGGCGACCCGAAGGCGCGTTGTCGCTGGCCGACGCGAAGCGGCAACGCCCGGTGCTCCGGGAGAATGCCTCCGCCAGCCTTTGGGACATCGGCAACGGCGTGGCTTGCCTGGAGTTTCACAGCAAGATGAACGCGTTGGACATGGACACGATGACCTTGATCCGGCAAGGCATCGACCTGGTCGGTGATCGATTTTGTGCGCTCGTGATCTACAACGAGGGCACCCATTTTTCCGCTGGGGCCAATCTCAGCCTGCTGGTGCAGGCGATCCACGCCGAGGACTGGGACGGCATCGAACGCATGCTCTGCGCGGGGCAAACGACCTACCAGGCGCTGAAATACGCGCCGTTTCCAGTGGTCGGCGCGCCTTCGGGTCTGGCGCTGGGCGGCGGCTGTGAGATCCTGCTGCACTGCGATGCCATCCAGACGCACGCCGAATTGTACGCTGGCCTGGTAGAGACCGGTGTCGGGCTAATTCCCGGTTGGGGCGGCTGCAAGGAATACCTGCGCCGGCAACTCGAGCACAAGAGACGACCGGGTGGCCCAATACCGGCGATGGCGAAGGCATTGGAAACGATCGGTAGGGCAACCGTTTCGCAGTCCGCGTTCGAGGCGCAGGAACGATTGTTTCTGGCGCGCTCCGACGGCATTACGATGAACAGGGATCGCGTGTTGGCCGATGCGAAGGCCAAGGCGCTGTCGCTGTGTCCGAACTATGCCCCGCCGCGGCCCGGCGCGTATGCCCTGCCCGGCCGGACCGGCTGGTGCGCGGCGGATCTGGGCATCAAGACCCTGCGTCTGGTCGGCAAGATCACCGCCTACGATGCGGAAGTCGCGCGCCAGTTGGCCTATGTTCTCAGCGGCGGCGGTGGCGACATCACCCATCCCCTGTCGGAGGACGACGTGTTGGCTCTGGAACGGGAGGCGTTCCACCGGCTGGTCCGTCAACCCGGCACGCTGCAAAGGCTGGAGCATATGCTGCGAACCGGCAAGCCGCTGCGGAATTGACCAGGAGGCCGCCCGATGATCTGGCTGGTGTCGTTCCTCGTTGCTGGCGGCCTGCTAGGCTATTTCAACCTCTCGCTGCAGCTGTCGACGATCGCGTTGGCAGCGCTGCTGGGCGTGCTGACGCTACAGCAGGGATGGCTCGGCGCCGTGCCTTACTTGTGGGTCGCTTTCGCGACGATCTTCGTCCCGCTCAATCTGATTCCGGTTCGCCGTCTGATCTTCAGCCGGCCCGTGTTCGGCGTGATGCGGCGGATGCTGCCGGCGATTTCGCCCACCGAGCAGGACGCTCTGGAGGCCGGTAACACCTGGTGGGACGCCCAGTTGCTTTCCGGCAGGCCGGACTGGAAGGTGCTGCTGGATGTGCCGTCCGCCCGTCTGAGCACCGAGGAGCAGGCGTTCCTCGATGGCCCGGTGGCAACGCTCTGCGCCATGCTGGACGAGTGGGACATTACTCACACCCGCCGCGATCTGCCGCCGGAGGTCTGGACCTTCATCAAGCACCAGCGCTTCTGCGGCATGATCATCCCGAAGCGCTACGGGGGGCTGGAATTTTCCAACTTTGCCCACTCCGAAGTCGTGATGAAGATCGCCAGCCGCAGCACCACGGCGGCGGTGACGGTGATGGTGCCCAACTCCCTGGGCCCGGCCAAGCTGCTGCTGGCCTACGGTACGGAGGAACAGAAGGAGCATTACCTGCCGCGGCTGGCGTGCGGCGAAGAAATCCCGGCGTTTGCGCTGACCGGCCCTCGGGCCGGCAGCGACGCGGCGGCCATGACGGACAGCGGCATCGTCTGTCGCGGTCAGTTCCGGGGGCGGGACATCCTCGGAGTTCGTCTGAACTGGGAGAAGCGGTACATCACCTTGGGCCCGGTCGCCACGATGTTGGGGCTGGCCTTCAAACTGTACGACCCCGATCACCTGATCGGCGATCGCGAGGACCTTGGCATCACCGTGGCGCTGATTCCCACGGACACGCCGGGCGTCTCCATCGGCAGGCGCCATGTCCCGCTGGATTCCGCGTTCCAGAATGGGCCCAACTGGGGGAGGGACGTTTTCATTCCATTGGATTGGATCATCGGCGGCGTCGAACAGGCCGGCAACGGCTGGAAGATGCTGATGCAGAGCCTCGCGACCGGCCGCGCGCTGTCTCTGCCGGCGCTCAGCACCGCTGCCGCGAAGTTCACCTGCCGCAACGGCGGCGCCTACGCCCGCATCCGGACGCAGTTCAACCGGGCGATCGGCGAATTCGAGGGTGTCGAGGAACCGCTGGCGCGTATGGCCGGGCAATGCTACATGCTCGATGCCGCCCGCAAGGTCACCGCGGCGGCCCTGGATCAGGGACAAAAGCCTTCAGTGATTTCCGCGCTGCTGAAATACGAAGCGACCGAGCGAATGCGGCGGATCGTCAACGACGGTATGGACGTCTTGGGCGGCGCCGGCATCTGCCTCGGCCCCCGCAACTTCCTAGGCCGTCTGTACCAAGTCATCCCGGTGAGTATCACCGTGGAAGGCGCCAACATCTTGACCCGCAGCCTGATGATCTTCGGTCAGGGCGCGGTCCGCTGTCATCCTTTTCTGCAACAGGAGCTTGCCTTGCTCCACGACCCCCAGCCCGAGCGGGTGCTGGATCGCTTCGACCGGCTTCTGTTTCAGCATCTGGGTTTCGCATGGCGCAATCTCGCCGCCAGTTTCTGGTTGGGATTGACCGCTGCCCGCTGGGTCCGGGTGCCGGGCGATGTGGATACCCGGCGCTACTACCGGCAGGTCGCGCGGCTCAGCGCCGCGTTGGCGCTGGTCACGGATTTTGCGCTGTTGACGTTGGGCGGAACGCTGAAGCGCCGGGAACGCATTTCCGGCAAGTTTGCCGATGTGTTGAGCAATCTTTACCTCTGTTCCTGTGTGCTGAAACATCACCGCGATCAGGGCAGTCCGCCGGAGGACGGGCCGTTACTGCACTGGGCCTGCCAGCATACCATCCATCGGGCGCAGCAATCCCTGTTGGCCATTTTTTGGATGCTGCCCTACCGGCCGCTCGTGTGGCTGTTGCGAGCCCTCGTTTTTCCCAGCGGCAAGCCGTATGCGCCACCCGCCGACGCGCTGATTCATCAGGCGGCAGCCGTGCTACTGACCGACGGTCCGGCCCGTGACCGCCTGACCCACGGCATCTACGTCAACGACCGGCCCGATGATGCCACCGGGAGGATCGAGCTTGCGTTCAGAGCCGTCCTCGCAGCAGCCCCGGCGGAGGCCAAGCTGCGCCAGGCCCGGCGGCAAGGGCACCTGCCGGAGGGCGATCCCTCCCGGATCCTGCCGCAAGCGGTCGCCCAAGGCATCGTCACGCCGCTGGAAGCCGATTTGCTGGCGCAGGCGGATCGGGCCCGGCTGGCGGCGATCGCGGTCGACGATTTCAGCCCGAACGAGTTGACTGCGGGCTCCCCGCGCGAGGCGTGAATCCGATGGGCCGCCGCATCGACATCATAGCGCCGGCCGCCGCCGCCACGCTGCCGGCGGTGTTCCGGGAGCGGGCCAGACGCTCGCCCGCGGGCTGCGCCTACCGCCGCTTCGATCGCAACAACCGGTGCTGCGAGACGACCGATTGGTCGACGGCGGAACGGCTGGCGGGCCGCTGGCAGGGTGCTTTGCGGCGTGAGGACCTGCATGCCGGCGACAGGGTCGCGGTCATGCTGCGCAACCGCCTGGAATGGGTGCTGTTCGACTTGGCGTCCCTGGGGCTCGGTCTGGTGACGGTGCCGCTGTACTTTAATGACCGCGCGGACAATATCACCTACATCATCGAGCAAACGGAAGCCCGGCTGTTGCTGGTCGAAGGCATGCAGCAGTGGGAACGAGTCCGGCAGGTCCTTGCGCGCCTGAGCGGGCTGGTCAGGGTCGTGTCGGTGGCCCCCATCCAGCACGATGCGGATCCCCGTCTCATGGAATTGCATCGCTGGCTACCCGAATCGGACGCGGATTACGACCCCGGAGAGTGGCGGTCCGATGCACTCGCCTCGATCGTCTACACTTCGGGCACGACAGGGTATCCCAAAGGGGTGATGTTGTCCCACGCCAACATCCTCGGGAACGTCCACGCCTGCCTGAGGCGGGTTCCGGTCTATACCGATGACCTGTTTCTTTCGTTTCTGCCTCTGTCCCACATGCTGGAACGGACCGTCGGCTATTATCTGCCGCTGGTCGCTGGCGCCTGCGTGGCCCACGTCCGCTCGTTGGAAAAACTTCCCGAGGATCTGGCCGCGGTCGGCCCGGCGATCATCGTCTGCGTGCCCAGGATTTTCGAACGATTTTTGAGGCAGCTCAACGTCCGACTGGCCGAAAGCCCCCGTTGGCGGCGCTGGCTGTTCGACCTGACCGTTGCGGTAGGGCGGCAGCGCTTTCTGCTGAGCCAAGGACGCGGGTCATGGTCTCCCCGGCTTTTGCTGTGGCCCCTGTTATATCGCGGCGTGGCGATGCGAATCCTGAAAGCGCTGGGCGGCCGTGTTCGCCTCGCGATCAGTGGCGGAGCGCCGCTTCCCGCTGCGGTGGCGGAGGTTTTCACCGCGCTCGGGCTGACGCTCCTCCAAGGGTATGGCCTCACCGAGACCAGCCCGGTCGTCTCCGCCAACTCGGCGAACGACAACTGGCCCGAGACCGTCGGCCGACCGCTTTCCGGCGTCGAGGTCAAGATCGGCGACAACCGCGAACTGCTGGTTCGGGGGCCGAGTGTGATGATCGGCTACTGGCGCGATCCGCCGGCCACGCGAGCGGCGATCGACGCGACAGGCTGGTTTCACACCGGCGATCAGGCGTCGATCGATGCGGCCGGACATATCACCCTCACGGGCCGGCTGAAGGACATCATCGTACTCGCCAACGGCGAGAAGATCCCCGCCGCCGACCTCGAACTGGCCATCGCCGCTGACCCGCTGTTCGAACAAGTCATGGTCGTGGGTGAAGGCAGGCCCTATCTCGCGGCGCTGGTCGTATTGAACGAGCGCGAATGGGAACGGCTGGCGCGCTCGCTCGGCATCGACCTTCAGGCGGACGGTCGGGTGGCGGGAGGGCGTGCGGAGCAGGTGCTGCTGGAGCGGATCAAGGCGAGAATGGCCCGCTTTCCCGGCTATGCCCAGATTCACCGCGTGTTCCCGAATCGGACGCCCTGGACCGTCGGCGAGGGCTTGCTTACGCCGACCCTGAAGCTCCGTCGTGGCGAGCTGATGGCGCGCTTTGGCGATGCCATCGAGAGCCTTTACGAAGGGCATTGACGCCGCGGTCCTGGGGTTGATGCTGATGGAACGCTGCGAGCTGCTGAGGTATCTCGACGAACCGGGTGCGGCATGGGACCTCATCGTCATCGGCGGCGGCGCAACCGGCCTCGGTACTGCCGTCGAGGCCGCATCGCGCGGCCTGCGGACGCTGCTGCTGGAGCAGCGGGATTTCGCCTCGGGAACCTCGAGCCGCAGCACCAAGCTGATCCACGGCGGCCTGCGCTATCTGCGGCAAGGCAAACTGAGGCTGGTCCTGGGAGCGCTACGCGAGCGGGGTGTGCTGTTTCGCAACGCGCCGCACCTGGTACGCAGTCTCACCTTCGTGGTGCCCTGTTACGCGGGCTGGGAAGGCCCGTACTACCAGGCGGGGTTGAAACTGTACGACCTGTTGGCCGGCCGGTCGGGCTTGGGGCCGTCGCGTTGGCTGTCACGGAGCGAGACGCTGGAGCGCGTGCCGAACTTGGAGCCTTCCGGACTGCGTGGCGGTGTCGCTTACCCGGACGGTCAATTCGACGATGCCCGACTGGCGGTGAGTCTGGCCCGGACTCTACTCGACCTCGGCGGTGTCCCGCTCAATTACTTGGCCGTGGAGGGGTTCCTGAAGAGCCGGGGGCGGATCGACGGCGTGAGTGCCTGCGATAAGGAGACCGGCCAGTCGTATCGGCTGCACGCGCGGGTGGTCGTCAATGCGACTGGCGTGTTCGCCGATGGACTGCGCCGGCTGGACGACGCTGGAGCACCGCCGATCATTGCGCCGAGCCAGGGTATCCATCTGGTGCTCGACCAGTCGTTTCTGCCCGGCGACTGCGCGCTGATGGTACCGCGCACCGACGATGGCAGAGTCCTGTTTGCGATCCCGTGGCTGGATCGGGTGCTGATCGGGACGACCGACACGCCGGTGGCAACGACTCCGCTGGAGCCGCAGGCACTCCCGGCAGAGATCGAATATCTGTTGACTCACGCTGGCCGCTATTTGAGCCGTAAGCCGCGGCACGAAGACCTGCTGAGTGTGTTCGCCGGACTGCGGCCGCTAATCCGCTCCCGCACCGGAATATCCACCGCTGCGCTGTCGCGCGACCATCGCATTATCGTCAGCGGTTCCGGTCTGGTGACGGTGACCGGCGGCAAGTGGACCACCTATCGGCGGATGGGGGAAGACGCGGTCGACCGCGCGGCGGCCGTCGCGGGGCTCGCGATCAGGCCCTCGGCGACCGAGCGGCTCAGGCTCCACGGCTGGCTCATGGAGCCGGGACCCGACCCCTGGCAGTGGTACGGCGCGGAGGGCGAAGGGCTGCTGGCTTCGGGCGCCGGGCTGGCCGGCGGCGACGAGCCGCTGCATCCTCGTCTGCCCTATCGACCCCGCCACGTGGTGCATGCGGTGCGCTGCGAGTTCGCCCGCACCGTCGAAGACGTCCTGGCGCGCCGCTGCCGGGCGTTGTTCCTCGATGCGGCGGCAAGCATGGCGATGGCTCCCGCGGCCGCGCGATTGATGGCGGCGGAGTTGGGGCGGGACGAAACCTGGCAGCGACAACAGGTCGCGGAGTTCTGTGCGCTGGCCGGGAGTTACCTGCCGCTGACCCGAGTCGGCGCGCGATGACCGTGGGTCGGAACTTTCGACAGTCAATTGCTCGGACCTCGCCCGTCGGAGACGCCGAGCCGGGCCGTTGCGGTGCGGCGGGTTCCCGGCTGGGCGGACCTACCGAAACACCACGGTGCGGTTGCCGTTGAGCAGCACGCGGTCTTCGACGTGGAAACGCAGGCCGCGCGCCAACACCGTCTTTTCGATGTCCTTGCCGTAGCGCACCAAATCGTGCACCGAATCACCGTGGTCGATGCGCACGGTGTCCTGCTCGATGATCGGACCGGCGTCCAGTTCCGCGGTCACGTAATGACAGGTGGCACCGATCAATTTGACGCCGCGCTGGTAGGCCTGATGGTAGGGCCGCGCGCCGACGAAGGAAGGAAGAAAGCTGTGGTGGATATTGATGATCCTGCCCGGATAGGCTTCGCACAGTTCGGGCGGGATAATCTGCATGTACCGCGCCAAGACCATCACATCGCCTTTCACTTCCTCGTAGAGCCGTTGAATTTCGGCGTACGCTTCCTTTTTGGTGTCGGTACCGATTGGGATGTGATGGAAAGGAATCCCGTGCCATTCGACGAAGCCTTTGAAATCCAGATGGTTCGAGATGACGCAAGGGATTTCCACCTGCAGTTCCTTGCTCTGCCACCTTGCGAGCAGATCGTACAGGCAGTGCTCCTGCCGGGAGACGAGGATCACGACCCGTTTGCGAACCGCCGAATCGGTGATGCGCCAGTCCATTTGCAGCGCCTCGGCGATCGGGGCGAAAAGGCGGCGAAATTCGGCGAGATGAAACGGCAGCGAATCCGCTTTGATATCGATGCGCATGAAATAGCGTCCGGTATCGGCGTCCGCATAGTGGCTGGTTTCGAGTATCCAGCCGTGGTGCTCCGCGATGAAACCGGCCACGCGGGCCACGATCCCAACGCGGTCCGGGCAGGAGGCCAGCAGCGTAAAGAAGTGTTGAGTGTGCATAGTGAGCGGGTTTTGTTCGCGAAGCCTTATAGCCTAAATGCTGCATCGTGTACAGGACTCCGCTGATCTCCCTCCTCTCGCTGAGGCCGCCCGTTCCCGCCTGGCCGCGCCGTCCCTGAAACGCCAAAAGCTATATCCATAGTCCGCATCCCACTCCGGTGCCGGGCTCGTCCAACAGTCGGTTCAGATCGTGGCTCGTTCATCGCGCGATCTAACCTTGCTGAAACAGGGGATACTGCAGCCGGATCTGTTCGATACCGACTTACAGGAAGTGGAGCAGGACGGCAAACGCTGGATCCTGCGCCGCAATGAAGCGCTCCGCGCCCGCGAGCAGCAGCGCCGGGCGGATAAGTTGGCGGTGTTACAGAGCAAGATCGAGGCGCGCAACGCCTTCGTGGCCCAGTCGGCGCGTGCCGACCCCGCCAAGGGCCTGGCACAACTCCAACGGT
>JALORT010000343.1 GCA_025458755.1 Methylotetracoccus sp. | reverse complement strand
AAACGCCTGGCCGAGCGAACGGTCAAACCGGCTGGCGCCCACAGCTCGCCCGACCTGAAACCATGACCGTTAGATCGACTCATTTGTTCACTGACTCATTTGCTGATTGACTCACAACCACGTCCGTCACGTCGTCATTTCGCGGATGCCCACCAGGAAAAAATCCGATGCCCGAACGCCGTATCGAACCCGACGCCGCCGGCGCGATCATCCTGGAACGCTTGGCCGCCATCGAACAGACCGAAGCGGTGCGCATCCTGTACGCCTGCGAATCGGGCAGTCGCGCCTGGGGCTTCGCCTCGCCGGACAGCGATTACGACGTGCGCTTCATTTATGTCCGCCTGCGGGACTGGTATTTGAGCATCGACCTGGCGCATCGCCGCGACGTGATCGAGCGCCCCATCGAGGGCGTGCTGGACATCAACGGCTGGGACCTGCGCAAGGCGCTGCAACTGATGCGCAAATCCAACCCCCCGTTGTTCGAATGGCTGCATTCGCCCCGGGTCTATCGGGCGCAAGCGGGGTTCCGTAACGGTCCGGCCAAGGCCGTCTGGACGGACTGAAACGGAATAGGGACACTGGTGGGAGCGGAGACGTAGGGTATCCGCACCGTAATGAAGAGCAGGCAAATATGACGGATGGGACAGTCCTTCTCCAGGGGTGATCCGGATTGATACCTCGGGCCGGCGGCAGTACAGCGTCGATTATAAGCGGCGGCTGGCGCAGTTGACGTTGGAGCCGGGGGCATCGGTCGCCGAGATTGCGTTGAGCCATCAGGTGAACACCAACTAACTTTTCAAATGGCGACGGTAGTATTTACGGCAACCAGGACAACTGACGGAAACGGTGATGGCGCTGGAGCCAGCACCGGTGGCGATACTGTTGCCGGTGGTGATGACGCCGGCGCGTGCGGTGGCTACCGAGCCGACGAGCATGACGGCCACCGCTCTGGTCAGTACGGACGCCCTGCCGAGTCCAGTGGAACCAGGCCAGATCGAGATCGCGGTGGGGCGAACGTGGATTCGCGTGACCGGGTCGGTCGGTCCCACGCTGCTGGACATAATTCTGACTCATGTCCAGCAGCGATGATCGGGCCGCCGATGGGGACGTGGATTTGGATCACGGCTGGCGTCACCGATTTAGGGCGGGGCTTCGATGGGCTGGCGACCCTGGTGCAAACCCGGCTGGAGGCCGATCCGTTTTCCGGTCAGGTATTTGTGTTTTGAGGTCGGCGCGGCGATTAAAAATCAAACAGTTAATGCTGCTTTTCAACTAGTGACCCCGACTATTTTGAAAACCGATAGGTGGTGAGCACCAATGAGGAGGGACTGCTGGCCGCCGAAAAGGCGGTTTATACTGATTATTCACTATGGAGCGGCATCGATTATCGCTTCGTCCCGCAATGCAGCTACGACAAGGGATTATTCCGAGATTTCCGAACTGACAGGCCTGAAAGTGTTCGTCACGACCCTCCCTGATCATGCAGCAGCGGAGGCAACAAGAAATTAAGGGGTAACGCCTTGCAGTGTGTGGTTCGCTTCCCCGCCACTTGGGTAGATGCGTCGCGGTTTGAAACTGCGCTGCTGGCTTCGTGCAGCCCTCACGCTCCAAGCAGCCACGACATCGTCTTTGAGATTCCTGCCGACTGCAAGATCATGATCGACAGCGCAATCCGTCTTCTCTCGCTTGCAAATCAACTGGTTTCGACCACCCGGCGCACCCGACTGCAGTTCGAAGAAGGTGAAGTTGGAACCATGGGATATCTCAACAGGATGGGCTTTTTCGATTGCCTTGATCCTCGGGTTAACATCGAACCTGAAAGACCTTTCATTTCCGGAGCTGCTTTGCACCGTGGCGGGAACCGCATGTTGGTCGAGATTACCCGCATCAACAAGGACGTGCGGGATGATGAATTGCCAACTCGTCTGTCAGATGCGGTCGAGAAAGCCTGTGCGAGTCGCGCCGATGTCAAAGAACTGGGCGGCGCCGTCTGGACGATCTTTGCCGAACTGATCCAGAACATCTTCGATCACAGCGATACTCAACTGGATGGCTACGCAGCGCTTCAGGTCTATCAAGGCGGCAATAAGGTCTCAGTCTCGGTGTCTGACAGCGGACGCGGCATTATGGACACGTTACGCCCGGCTTTGCGAACCGAGTTCCCCAAACTGGCCGACCTTTCGGACACCGAAGTTCTCGTTGAAGTCTTTCGCCAGGGCGTATCGCGCCATGGCACCGATCGAGGCTGCGGCTTGAAAGGATGCGCCGCCAAGGCCATCAAGTTTGCCGCGACGTTGGACGTGCGGCTGCCGAACCAGCGCGTCTTGCTGGTTCCGGCCAAGGGCATCTATGAACTTAACATCGCCCATTGCTACGAGGGACTGCCGCTGCTCTGGGGTACGCATATCGGGTTTGCTTTCGGCATGGGCGCTTGACAAGGCTAGGTTATTCTGGTTAAATTAATTTAATGAACGAGATATTCGGAGTGCTCTCCCTGCGCAATTTCATGAACCGCCCGGATGGGTGGGGGCGATCAGAAGGCCGCGAGGTCTACAACCGTCTTCTGGATTTTGTGGAGGGAAACCCGGGAACGATCGTATTCAAGGTCTCCTTGGAGGGTGTTCGACGCCTGGATATGTCATTTGCGTCGGAAACTCTGGTGGAATTAGCGCGCCGGTATCGACGGACCAAAGGCTTCTGCCTCATTGACCTGGCCGACAAGGACATTGCGGAGAACATCGACGCTGCGGCTGAGAGGAAAGACCAGCCGCTGCTTATATGGGAAGGCAAGTCCGCGAGAGTGATCGGGGCCAATCTCAGCGAAGGCACGCGCGAAGCGTTTCAATTCGCCATGGGACGCCCGGAATGCCGGGCGGCCGAATTTGCCACCCAGAAAGGAATCTCGATCGCCAATGCGAGTATGAAGTTCAAGCAGCTTTGGAACGAGGGATTCCTGCTACGACGCGAAAGCGTCGCCGATTCGGGCGGCGTTGAATTTGTCTACCAGCGTATCGGGTAAATTTTTTTCAGATGGGTTAAACTGATTCAGTTAATGAGATTATTGAGATTTTAAAAAATGAACCAACATTCGAAGCCGCTTCGCGTCCTGAGTCTTGATGGCGGCGGTATGCGTGGCACGTATACCGCGACCTATCTCGACAGGGTCGCCAACGCATTCGCCACCCGTCGCGGGGTTAAGGCGCTGGACATCGGCGCTGCCTTCGACCTGATCGTCGGGACCAGTACCGGCGGCATCGTCGCGTGCGCTCTCGCCGCCGGAGTTCCACTTTCCGACATTACCGCGCTTTACGTCGAGCAGGGCCCGAAGATCTTCACCCGTCCGGTGCCGACGGGCTTCTTCAGCACCATCACCGACATCAGAAAGCGACCTCAGGCCCTTGCCGAAGGCACCGAAGTCCTGCGTCAGGCGCTGGAAAGGAGACTTGGCAAGATCACCCTTGGCGAAATCTACGCGGCACGCAACAT
>JALORT010000029.1 GCA_025458755.1 Methylotetracoccus sp. | reverse complement strand
TGCCGTCGTCATTCCTGTCGGGGCAGGCCCGTGTTGTATCTGAGACTAGACAACGTTCTATCGGTCTGGAGCGATCTCTTGATCGCTGCATGTGGGCCAGGCGCGCTCGGGGTCAATGGGCCTCGTCCCAGTTGTCGCCGACGCCGATATCGACGACCAGCGGCACAGACAAGTCGGCGGCACGGTTCATGCGGATACGGATTTCCTCCCGCACCGCTTCCACATCGTCCTCGCTCACTTCGAACACCAGTTCGTCGTGTACCTGCATGATCATGCGGATCGGCAGCCCGCTGGATTGAATCCAGGTATCGACGTCGATCATCGCCCGTTTGATGATATCGGCGGCGCTACCCTGCATCGGTGCATTGATCGCGGTGCGTTCGGCATACTGTCGGCGCTGCGCGTTGCGTGAGTGAATGTCTTCCACGTGCAGTCGGCGGCCGAACAGGGTTTCGACGTACCCGAGACTTCGGGCCGCTTCGCGTGTTCGGTCCATGTACTTGCGGACCCCGGGATAGCGGGCAAAGTAGAGATCGATGTAGAGCTGGGCTTCCTGCTGTGGGATATTCAACTGCTTGGCCAGCCCGAACGCCGACATCCCGTAGATCAGTCCAAAGTTGATCGCCTTGGCCGAACGCCGCTGTTCCGCTGTGACCTGATCCAGCGTTAGGCCGAAGACCTCGGCGGCCGTTGCGCGATGTACGTCGGCTTCTTCGGCGAACGCGCGGGACAGATTCTGGTCGCCCGAGAGATGCGCCATGATGCGGAGTTCGATCTGGGAGTAATCGGCGGCCAGGATCCGGTAGCCCGCTGGCGCAATGAACGCCTGCCGGATGCGCCGCCCTTCTGCGGTCCGGACCGGAATGTTTTGCAAATTCGGGTCGGAAGAGGACAGCCGGCCCGTTGCCGCCACCGCCTGGTGGTAGGAGGTGTGCACGCGGCCGGTCTTCGCGTTGACCTGGCTCGCCAACTTGTCGGTGTAGGTCGATTTCAGCTTGCTCATCGAGCGATGCTCGAGAATCAGCCGCGGCAGATCGTAGGTTTCGGCCAATTCCTGCAGCACCGACTCATCGGTTGACGGCTGTCCGGTCGGCGTTATGGTTTGAATTTGTTTCGGCGAACCGAGATTGAAGCGCTCACCGGCAGCGGCATGAGCCGCCGCTTCGAGCTGCTGCATACGGCCTGCCAGTTCCACGCTTTGGCGCGCCAACAGCGCGATGTCGACCAGCACGCCGGTCCGCTCGATGCGCGACAACACCGGGATCAACGGGATTTCGATCTCCTGGTAGACCGCGCCGAGCCGGGGTTCGGCCTGGAGCTTCGGCCAAAGTGCATGGTGCAGCGCCAAAGTGACATCGGCGTCCTCGGCCGCGTAGGCGGTCGCGTTTTCTACCGTGACCTGGGTGAAAGGGATCTGCTTGACGCCCTTGCCGGCCACATCTTCATAATGGAGGGTCTGCCGGTGCAGGTAACGTTCGGCCAGGGAATCCATGTCATGGCGCGTCACGGTGCTGTTCAGCACGTAGGATTCCAGCATGGTGTCATGCGCAATGCCGCGCAAGGCGATGCCGTGATTGACCAAGACGTTGGCGTCATACTTCAGATGTTGGCCGAGCTTCGGACAGCCCGCATCTTCCAGCAGCGGTTTCATCCGCTGCAGCACCCAGTCCCGAGAAAGCTGCGGTGGAGCTCCCGCGTAGTCGTGAATCAGCGGCACGTAAGCGGCTTTGCCGGGTTCGATGGCGAATGACAGTCCCACGATTTCCGCATCGATGTAGTTCAGGCTGGTGGTCTCGGTATCGAACGCGAACAGTTCGGCGTTTTCCAGTTGTGCCATCCACCGTTCGAAGGCAGGCTTGGTCAGCACCGCCTCGTAATCGCCAGACTGGTGCGATGCCTGCGCCGACTTCTGCGGTGGCTGATCCGGCGATTCATCCAGTTGCCGCAACCAGGATGAGAATTCCAGTTCGAACAGCAACTCACGCAGTTTGTCGGTTTGTACTTCGCGCCGTCTGAGGTCATCCAGCGTCATAGCCAGAGGGACATCGCAGCGTATCGTCGCCAGCTGGCGTGACAGCGGGATTTGGTCGCGGAAGGATCGTAGATTTTCTCCGACCTTGCCGCCGACCTCGTCGGCGTGCGCCAGCAGATTGTCCAAAGTCCCGTACTCGCTCAGCCATTTCGCGGCGGTTTTTGGCCCGACCTTCGGGATGCCGGGAATGTTGTCACTGGTGTCGCCAATCAGGGCCAGATAGTCGACGATGCGCTCGGGCGGAACACCGAATTTCTGTTTCACGCCGTCGACATCGATCCTGGTGTCGAACATGGTGTTTTCGAGAATGACCCTGTCGTTGACGATCTGCGCCATATCCTTGTCCCCGGTCGAGATCACCACCGAGCACCCCTGCTGCACCGCCATGCGGGTCAGTGTGCCGATGACGTCGTCCGCTTCGATGCCGTCGATCATCAGCAGCGGCAGCCCCATCGCCCTGATCAGGTCGTGTAACGGTGCGCACTGCGCACGCAGATCGTCCGGCATCGGTGGTCGCTGGGCCTTGTAGTGTTCGAACAGGTCATCCCGGAAGGTGCGACCCGGCGCGTCGAACACCACGGTGATGTACGGGGTATCGTACTGGTTCAACAGTTTTCGCAGCATGTTAGCCACCCCGTAGACCGCGCCGGTCGGCGTGCCTTTCGAATTGCTGAGGGGCGGCAATGCGTTGTAGGCGCGGTAAAGGAAAGACGATCCGTCGATCAGCACCAACAGAGGAGTGGAGAGGGTTGCCATGATAACCGGGAGGATGGAAGCGGAAGGGAACGCGTACCGCAGCGGGTGTTTCAAGCGACCGATTCTAACGAAGCATTGCGGGACTCGACAGTGTCATCGTCGATCGGCCGCCGCGGCGGGCCGGCGGCAGCCATGACGAAGATTCCAATCGGGACGGTGAAACATTATGATTTGTGCAGAAAAAGGCACATCAGGCTTCGCGCGCCGCGGGATCAGCGGCGAAGACGCGCTTTATCGCTGCGGACTTCCGGGGCGCGAGTGATGGCGTCGGGCCTGAAAACGTCCGCAGGAACAAAATCAAAACCAGACATCCGAAACAGAGGAAACATTATGCAACTGGAGTCGATCCTGAAATCCTATGAACGCTACGCGCCAGTGTACGACCAAACCTTTGGTTGGCTGCTGAGCTTTCGAGGGCGTTCGATGGCTGCAGGGGTCACGAACCGGGTACCCGGCCGCGTTCTAGAAGTGGGCGTGGGAACCGGCATCAGCCTGAACTACTACCGCAAGGAACATCAAGTCCACGGCATCGACATCTCACCCCATATGCTGGAGCGGGCGCGACGGCGTGTGCTGCAAAAGCGGCTTAACCATGTGACTCATTTGGAAATCATGGACGCGCGCGACATCCAGTATCCGGACGACAGCTTTGACGCTGTGGTTGCCGCCTATGTGATGTCCGTGGTGCCGGAGCCGGCGAAAGTACTGGGTGAAATCGAGCGCGTCTGCAAACCTGGCGGTGATGTGGTGATCGTGAACCATTTCGCTGCCGGCAAGGGCATGCGGCGCAACCTGGAAAGCATGCTTGCTCCGCTGTCGAATAAGCTCGGCTGGCGGCCCGACATGCCGGTCGAGGAGATCCTGCACAACACCGACCTCTATGAGGTGAAGCGGCACACGCTCCCGCCTTTGGGGCTTTTCACGATGCTTCATTTGCGCAAGCCGCACTGAGAAAGACCCTGGTCCCGCAGCTTCTACGCCGCCGCGGGACCAGGTAGAAGCCAACGGGGCTCGTTCAGGACTTACTGCGGTCGAGGTCGGCAGTGCGCCCCGGGAGTCGGCGCCACTTTGCCGCCGAAAGTGCTAGAATCAAAACGTTTTTTCAGGCGGAAGCTTACGTCCAACGGAATGTCTCACAACGCGCACGAGCCGACAGCGTCCGATCTGTTTGAAATCAAGGCGGGTTACGTCAACCTCCTCAACCTCAAGCTCCTAGGGCTCGATCTCGACACCCTCGCCGCGCAGCTCAGCGAAAAGATTCGCTCAGCGCCCGAGTTCTTTCGAAATGCTCCCGTCGTCATCGATCTCAGCGGTCTCGGCGACCCGCGCCTTTCAATCGATTTCGCGGCATTGCTGCCGGTCCTGCGCAACCTCGGACTGAGCCCGGCGGGCGTCAGGGGCGGCCGTGATGCCTGGCAGCGGGCGGCGGAGCGATCCGGATTGGCGGTGCTGGCCGAATTCCGTTCCGGCACGCAGCCGAAGGAAGCGGCCGGGGCTGACGGTACCTCCCGAGCCGCCGCGTCTGAGCCCGCGCGGAATGTCGCGAAGTTGATCGATCACCCGGTGCGGTCGGGCCAACGGATTTACGCGCCCGGCGGCGATTTGATTGTTCTGGCGCCGGTGAGCCCCGGTGCCGAACTGATGGCTGACGGAAACATTCACATCTACAGTTCGCTCCGGGGTCGCGCGTTAGCGGGCGTCCAAGGTGATCTGGAAAGCAGGATTTTTTGTATGGACTTGCAGGCGGAACTGATCGCCATCGGCGGTCAGTACCAGATCAGCGAGAATCTGGAGGAATCGATCCGCGGCCGGCCGGTACAGGTCTTTTTGCGGCACGACACCCTGATCATCGAGGACCTCTAGGGCTGACCGTGACCATTCTCGATTAGCGGGAGGATAACAATTTGGCAAGAATCATTGTGGTGACATCGGGCAAAGGCGGTGTCGGCAAGACCACCACCAGCGCGGCGTTTGCAATGGGCCTGGCGATGAAAGGCTACCGTACCGCCGTGATCGACTTCGATGTCGGCCTGCGGAATCTCGACTTGGTCATGGGCTGCGAACGGCGCGTGGTCTACGACTTCGTCAATGTGCTGAATGGCGAAGCGACGCTGCACCAGGCACTGATCCGGGATAAGCGGCGGGACAATCTTTTCATTCTGCCCGCGTCGCAGACGCGGGACAAGGAGTCGCTGACCAAAGAGGGGGTGGAGCGCGTCTTGAACGAACTGGCGGAAACCCACGAATACATCGTCTGCGATTCCCCCGCCGGTATCGAGAAAGGGGCGACTCTGGCCATGTATTTCGCCGATGACGCGCTGGTCGTGACCAACCCGGAAGTCTCGTCGGTACGCGATTCCGATCGTATGCTCGGTATTTTGGCCAGCAAGTCCCGGCGCGCGGAACTGGGTGTGGAGCCAATCAAGGAATACTTATTGCTGACCCGGTACTCTCCTGAACGCGTCCGGCTCGGTGAGATGCTGAGCGTGGAAGATGTCCAGGAGATCCTCTCGATGCATCTTCTCGGCGTGATCCCGGAATCGAAGTCGGTACTCGGTGCGTCGAACGCCGGTACCCCGGTGATTCTCGACGAAAAGAGCGATGCCGGTCAGGCCTACGGCGACATCGTTCGTCGCTACCTCGGGGAGCAGGTGCCGCACCGCTTTGTCGAGGAAAACAAGAAAGGTTTGCTGAAGCGGCTCTTCGGAGGATAAGCGTATGGGTCTATTGGATTATTTCCGTTCCCGTTCGCCTGCGACGACGAGCGCTTCCGTCGCGAAGGAGCGCCTGCAGATCCTGGTCGCTCATGAGCGGGCGCAGCGCAACAAACCCGACTATCTGCCGAAACTTCAGCGCGAGCTGCTCGAGGTGGTCCGCAAATATGTGCAAGTGGCAGAGGACGCGATCACCGTCACGATGGAAGAGGACGGCGACCGGGAAATTCTGGAACTGAATATCATCCTGCCGGATGAACCCGATCCCAAGGTCAAAACCAAGGCGAGGCGACGGTGAATGCGCGGGCTCGCCGGGTTGGGTCGGGGTGTGTCGAATATCATCCGTACGCGGCCGCCATGGCAAGTGCCAACAGGCGAAACGGCGCCGGCGTTCAGACCGGGTTCGTCAGTCGCCTGAACACTCAATCTGATGAAGGGTGCGGCCCACCCGGTCCAGTCGCGTCTCGGTGACGCTTCGGATAATCGAATAACGCCAGCCGCCCGAGCCCGGCGCCGACATGGGCCCAGGCGTCGAGGTCAAACTCGATGGATGCCACGCCGCAGGTCGGCACGTTTGCGACGTCCTGATCCGTTAGAAGATTCACGAGATCCGTGAAGTCCGGATTGTGTCCGACCAGGTAGACCCGATTTGTTGCGTCAGGCAACGCTGCGACGAGGTCCATCAGCACCGGAACGCCTTGCAGATACAGACGGGGATCCTCCAAGATCCCATCCGCGGGATAACCGACCGCGGCGGCAACCAGCTTGGCCGTTTTGCGGGCCCGCTTCGCCGGGCTGGTGATGATCAAGTCGGGGGTCAGACCGCGGCTAAGCAGGATTTGACCCATGAACGGCGCATCCCGCTTTCCCTGCGGATTCAGCGGTCGTTCCTGGTCAGGCAGCACCGGGTTATCCCAGCTCGATTTGGCGTGCCGGATGATCACTAGATTCTTCATGATGCCTCGCGTTGCAATCCGTCAGTGTTCACAAGAGACCCACGCAGCCACCAACGGTTTGTCGGACGCCGGAGCTTTCAGCGGCGAGCCCCCGCCCACGAGCACGCGTGCTAACCATGCGCGAAGCCGACGCCCGAGACGATCTCTCCGTCGGCAG
Organism: Methylotetracoccus sp.; assembly: GCA_025458755.1. Classification (GTDB taxonomy): domain Bacteria; phylum Pseudomonadota; class Gammaproteobacteria; order Methylococcales; family Methylococcaceae; genus Methylotetracoccus. The sequence continues at coordinate 5,128 of JALORT010000029.1, read as the reverse complement.
TGAGTTCGAGCCACCGATACCCGGGCGGGACAGGGGAGATCGCGATGTTCCGAGTGTTTGGCTGAAACTGGCAGCAGGTCGAGGGGCTGCCCAAGAACCGCAGGTGTCCACGGCTGAGGTCGAGCGCCTGGTGGATGTGACCGAATACCACCCCGCGCGCTTTGGCGGCAAAACCGTCGAGAAGTGTCAACAACCGTTCCGCGTTCCTGATCATCATGGTGTCCATCCATTCGCTGCCGCAGGGGATCGGATGGTGATGGACCGCAATCAACAGGTATTTTTCCGGTTGACCCGCGATCGCTTCCTCGACCAATTCGATCTGTGTTTCACTCAGCAAGCCCCCCGGCTCGTTTTCGACGGTACTGTCGAGACACACGATCTGCCATGGACCCAGGATGATCCGGGGTTGCATGTGTATTTGGCCCCCTAACAGAAAGCGTGTCATCGCACCGATCTGGTCATGATTGCCGGGCAGGCAGTAGCAGGGGATTTCCAACAGCCGGAGTTGCTCTTGCAGTCGACGGTATGCCGCTTCTGACGGGGTTTCCGCCAAATCCCCGGTCAGCAGAACCAGGTCGTAGCGGGCTCCGGACGCGAGGACCGCCCGCGCCACCGAGGAAAAGCTCTGCTCCGTGTCAATGCCTTGCAGGGTTTGCCCGGGTTCCGCAAAAAAGTGGCAGTCTGTCAGCTGCAGAATCCGGACGACGCTTACGCTTGCGTCGGCAGTATCGGCAGCCGATGATGTCGCGAGAGTATTCACGGTTGTTCCGCGCGTGGGCCGCGCTCGCCAGGGGTTGACGGATCATTCAACTGCTTGATCAAGACCTTCGAATTGCGTCGGGGGCTGTAGGTGAGTTGCCGTGCGGACGGGAGCACGTCGACCGGCGCGGATTCGAAACCCCGCTCCAGGAACCAGTGGCTGGTCCGGGTCGTGAGCGCCACGATCTGCTTCAACTGCAGGCTTCTCGCACGTTCCTGGACGGCTTGGAGCAAACGTTCGCCACGCCGTTCGTTACGGTAGCCCGGATGGACCGCCAAGCAAGCCAGTTCGCCCGTCCGCTCCTGCGGAAAAACGTGCAGTGCGGAACAGCCGATCACCAGACCGTCCCGGTCGATTACCAGATAATCGTCAATTTCGATTTCGAGCCGCTCCTTGGAGCGGCTGACGAGAATCCCGCTCTTCTCGAGCGGTCCGACGAGATCCAGAATCCCGCCGACATCACTGATCCGGGCCGGGCGCATTTCTTCGTAGGGTGCTTCGCTCACCAGCGTACCGATGCCGTCGCGTGTGAACAATTCGAGCAGAATCGCCCCATCGATGTGACGGTCCAGCAGATGGGCACGGTCAACGCCGGCGCGACATGCCTCGCAGGCTGCCAGAACATGCGGAACCAGACTCTCGGTGATGGCGCCCTGGGCCGTCAGTTCGTGTGCCTCGTGCGTCGTGACCTGACGGAGGGGACTTTGGTCCGCGAGGCGGCACAGCGGTTGTTCCATCAGCAGCAGCAGCTTGTGCGCGCCGAGCGCGATCGCGGTCGCGGTGGCGACCTCTTCGGCGCTGAGGTTAAAGACCTCGCCGGTGGGTGAGTACCCGAGCGGCGAGAGCAGAACGACATTCCCGGCGTCCAGATGTTGGCGAATGCTGTCAGCATTGATGCGCCTCACCTCGCCGGTGTGTCCGAAATCGATGCCGTCGCGGACCCCCAGAGGCTTCGCCACCACAAAGTTTCCGGAGGCAACCCTGATGCCGGCGCCGGACATCGGTGAATTGGCGAGCCCCATCGATAACAGGGCTTCGATGTCGACGCGGACCGTACCCGCCGCCTCCTTGACGCAGATCAGCGCGTCATCGTCGGTCAGGCGGAGTCCCTGGTGGTAGCGGAGGCTGGCGCCCCGAGCCTGCAGACGCTCTTCCACCTGAGGCCGGGTGCCGTGTACCAGCACCAGCTTGACACCCAGGCTGTTCAGCAGCGCAAAGTCGTGGACCAGATTGCAAAAGAGCCCGTCGGCCAGCGTTTCGCCGCCGAACGAAACCACGAAAATCTTGCCATGGTGCGCGTTGATGTACGGCGACGAATCGCGGAACCATCGGACGAACTGGGTGGGTGTGTTCTGACTCACATCGGGCGCGATGCCTGGTCGACGGGGGTGAGGCAGAACCGCTCGATCAGCCGGGCCAGCGTGCCGAGACAGGGCTCGATGTGACCGAGCGGAAGGTACTCATCGGGCTGATGCGCTTGTTCGATATGTCCCGGTCCCAGCACCACCGTTTCCATGCCGAGCCGGGCGAGCAGCGGCGCCTCGGTCCCAAAGGCGGCGGCAGTCGCCGGTTGACCGGTGATGTCTTCGCACGCCCTGACCAAGACGGCCTCGGCCGGGGTTTCAAATGGCGGCAGTCCATCGAACAGCGGTTCGTGGGTCCAGGCCAGCCGGGGAAACGACGTCATGGCTTTGGCGAGGCGTTCGCGCAGATCCTGGCGCAACCGTGGCACCTGCATCCCTGGTAACGGACGGAGGTCGATCTGCAACGCACAGTGGGCGCAGATGCGGTTAGGGTTGTCGCCGCCGTGTATCGAACCGAGATTCAGGGTCGGAAACGGGACGGTGAAGTTTGGGTCGCGGTAACGCTGGCGCATCTCGCGGCGCCACTCCAACAGCTCGGTCAGGATAGCCTGCATTCCCTCGATCGCGTTCGCCCCAAAATCCGGGTCGCTGGAATGCCCCGCTTTCCCCTGCACTGCGATCGCTTCCATCATGACCCCCTTGTGCATCCGGATCGGACGCAAACCGGTGGGTTCGCCGATCACGCAGAATCGGCCGAAGGGGCGCCGCGCTTCAGCCAGCGAGCGAGCGCCGGACATCGAGCTTTCCTCATCGGCGGTCGCCAGGATCGTCAGCGGGTGGCGCAACGGCGTGTCCCCAAGCCGCTGCGCCGCCTCGACGGCAAGCGCCAGAAAGGATTTCATATCCGCGCTGCCCAGTCCGTAGAGTGCGTCGTCCTTGACGACTCCGGCGAACGGATCGACTGACCAGCGGCCCTCGTCGTAGGGTACCGTGTCGGTATGGCCCGCAAGGACCAAGCCCTCTGCGCCGTCGGCGTCGCCGAGCGTCGCGCGCAGATTGGCCTTGCGTTCGCCGACCGGCAGTATCTCGATACGAAAGCCGAGATCATCCAGCCACCCGGCCAGCAGGTCGATGACCTCCCGGTTGCTCTGATCGAGCTTCGGATTGGCACTGCTGACCGAGCGGCGCTCGATCAACGACCTCATCATTTCCAGCGGCGGGGGGATGAGGCGGGTCACGGCATTTCCTCAGGGGTTGTGAACATGTCGTCGCGGGCGCCGTGCGCGTAACACGCGCTGCACCCGGTGTCAGTCGAGGTCCAGTTGCTTGTCCGTGACTGCACCCTCGGACGCAGAGCTGACATGGCTCGCATATTTCGCCAGCACCCCGCGCCGGTAACGCGGTGCGGGCCGAACCCATGCGGCACGGCGTGTCGCGAGCGTCGTGTCCTCGACATGCAGCGTGAGCTCTTGCGATTCGGCATCGATCGTGATCCGGTCACCGTTTTCGACCAAGGCCAAAGGGCCACCGGCATACGCTTCGGGCGTGATGTGGCCGACGACGAAGCCATGGGTTCCGCCGGAAAAGCGGCCATCCGTGATCAGCGCGACGCTGTTGCCCAAGCCTTTGCCCATCACGGCCGAAGTCGGCGACAGCATTTCGCGCATACCCGGCCCGCCGCGCGGGCCCTCGTAACGAATGACGATCACCTCACCAGATTGAATGCCGCCTTGCAGGATCGCGTCCAGAGCAAGTTCCTCACAGTCAAAGACCTTCGCGGTGCCGGTGAAGCGCAGACCTTCCTTGCCTGTGATCTTAGCGACGGCACCTTCCGCCGCCAGGTTGCCCCGCAGCACGACCAGATGGCTGACTTTCTTGATCGGATCGTTCAGCGGCCGAATGATCGCTTGATCCGCGGGGTACGGCGAAACGGACGCCAGATTTTCGGCCAGGGTCTGTCCAGTCACCGTGATACAGTCGCCGTGCAGCAGTCCTTGATCAAGCAGCGTCTTCATCAGCGGCAGGATGCCTCCGATCTCGACCAGTTCCGCCATCGAATACCGACCGCTGGGTTTCAGGTCAGCGACGACCGGCACACGCTTGCCGATGCGCGTGAAATCGTCGAGCTCAAGGGGAACCTCAACCGCATGGGCCATCGCCAGCAGATGCAGCACCGCATTCGTGGACCCGCCCAGTGCGATGACCACGGTGATGGCATTCTCGAACGCCTGCCTGGTCATGATGTCGCGCGGGCGAAGGCCCAGTTCCAGGAGCTTCAGCACCTGACTTCCTGCGCGTTGGCAATCCGTGACCTTGTCCGGTGATACGGCGGCCTGGGCAGAACTTCCCGGCAGGCTCATGCCCAAGGCTTCAATCGCGGAGGCCATCGTGTTGGCGGTATACATTCCGCCGCACGATCCGGGACCGGGGATCGCTCTAGTTTCGATTTCCTTCAATTCGGCGTCCCCGATCCGATGGTTCGCCCTGGCGCCTACGGCCTCGAACACCGAGACAATGTCGAGCTTTTGATCGCCGAGGCAACCGGGCAGGATGGTTCCGCCGTAAACGAAGACTGCGGGGCGGTTCAAGCGCGCTAGAGCAATCAGGCATCCCGGCATGTTCTTGTCGCATCCGCCGATCGCCACGATGCCGTCGAAGCCCTGGCAGCCGACAACGGTTTCGATCGAATCGGCGATGACTTCACGCGATACCAAGGAGTATTTCATCCCCTCGGTGCCCATCGAAATGCCGTCCGAGATGGTGATGGTGTTGAAGATGACGGCCTTGCCGCCGCTTTGGTCAACCCCGGCGGCCGCATCCTTGGCCAAGGCGTCGATATGCATGTTGCATGGAGTCACCATACTCCAGGTCGATGCAATCCCGATCTGAGGTTTGGAAAAGTCGGCGTCCGAGAAGCCCACGGCGTGGAGCATCGCGCGACTCGGGGCACGCTGCATGCCGTCAACGATGGAGGAGGAAAATTCGCGGCGTTTATCAGTGGTCAAGTCCGGTCTCCGATCAGTAGAAATCGCGTCTTGAGCGCATGAGCGGGGTCAGAAGGAGT
>JALORT010000342.1 GCA_025458755.1 Methylotetracoccus sp. | reverse complement strand
TTGCTGTACCAGCGTGTAGCAGCAGCTGTCCCGTACGTCGACGGCTCCCGTTTCGCAGGCACGCCGGTAGTTCGGGGCCATCCCGAAGTCCTGCTCGAAGCCGACATAGGACTCGGCGCTTGCAGCGACCAGGCCGGCACCGCACAGCAGGTCGACATCGATGCCGTGGGCCGAACCCACCAGTCTCAGCTGGCCGGTCCCTTGGCGGATCAATTCGCGCAGCGCCGCCATCGGTTCACGGGAGGACAAACCGCCGCCAATCGCCACACAGTCACCCGGGTGTACCTGCGCCACCAGCGATCGCAGATCACAGCGCTTGTCGGATGCCGTGTGCATCCCGGTACTCAGACGGCCGTCATGGCGCCGTCGACGCAAAACGCGGCACCCGACACAAAGCTGGCATCGTCCGAGGCGAGGAACAGCGCGGCCTGCGCGATCTCTCCGGGCCGACCAAAGCGGCCGATCGGATATTTAGCGATCTTCGCCTTCGTTTCCCGTTCGGTGTCGCGCTGCATGATCTCTCGGTCGAGTTCCGTTCCCGCCACCCGGCCGGGACAGAGGCAATTGACCCGGATTCCACCTCCCGTGTAATCGGCCGCCATCTGCCGGGTCAGCGCGATGACCGCGCCTTTCGATGCGCAATAGGCCGCCATGCCGGGAATACCGATCAGGCCGGCGATCGACGCCATGTTTACGATCGATCCACCCTGTTTCTTCATGTGGGGTAATGCGGCTTGCGCGCACAGATAGATACCTGTCACATTGACGGCCATGATCCGCTGCCAGAGGCCGAAGCTGGTTTCTTCAACGCTTCCGAATTCAGCCATGCCGGCATTGTTGACCAGCACGTGGATGGCACCCTCATACCTTCCGATGATCTCCCCGAAGGCCTTCCCCACGCTGTCCGCATCGGCCACGTCGGCGTGAAAGGCTACAGCGTCGATGCCCTCCCGGCAGAGTTCAGCAGCGGCCTGATCGACCCTGTCGCCGTCACGGTCAACCATCGATACCCGTGCGGCTTCGCGGCCGAACAGCTGCGCGATGGCGAAACCCAGCCCAGCGCCGGCTCCGGTGATGACGGTGTTCTTGCCTGTCAAGCGTCCGCTCATGTCTCGAAGGCCCCTCTCGTTGTTGCCCCGAACAGCCTCGCCCACAAGCCGCAAAGCCACGCATGAAATCGCGCCGTCCGGGTTACAAATCTCTCAAAACCCGATGTCCAGCCCGCAGACGGCAGAGCTGGATGAAGTACGACGGATTCAGAAACAATTCGTCCATTTCGCCCAGTTCATCGACCGTCAGCCCATTTCGCACCATCGGCGCCAGATACTGAAATCCGTCCTTGGCGCCATAGCCGACATGAAAAGCCCCGAGGATCCGTCGGGATGCACCGTCGATCACCAGCTTCTGAAAGCCCGACAGTTGGGGCTTCATCATCGCGTACAGCATCACTCGGTCGCCGGCCGGCAGCGCCACCGCTTGGCCGTCCGGGTTGTCGGGAGGCAGCTTCAGCACCACCACATGGCGGTAACGGTCGCGGGCCTCCTCTTCCCCGAGACCCAGCCAGCACACCTCGTAGTGGGTGTGCAGGAAGTCGGGGTAGTCCTTCAGATCGTAGAGGGCTTTCTCGCCCATGATGTTGCGGGCCGCATAGGTTCCCCCCTTTCGCGCCTTGAACATTTCCATCGGCGCGCCGACCAGATCGCCGACTGCATACACGCCCGGAACCGAAGTCTGCATCCGGCGGTCGACCTTCACAAAACCGGCCGCATCCACCGCGACCCCGAGGGCTTCACGGGCTTCCTCCGAATTGGGGTGCTCGCCCAGTCCCAAAAATACGAAATCGGTCGGGATGCGGATCTCGCCGGTAGGCGTATCGATCATCACCGCGCGGACCCGTCCGTGCTCGTCGCCTTCAATGGACGTGAGTTCCGCGCCGGACCAAAATTCCATTCCCTGCTCTTCCATCCGTTCGATCAGATACCTGCGCGTGTCGCTGTCCCTGACCATCGGCAGCGGTGACTGCCGCGATACGATTAATGTCCGCCGGCCGGTGGCATTGAAAAAGCAGCCGTATTCGATCGCTGTTTTGCCCCCGCCGACCACTACGGCCACGGGGCCCGGCTCGTAGTCCAGATCGTCGACCAGAGTGGCGTAATCGAACACCCCACCGCGATCGGGAACGGCGATCGGCAAGGATTTGGCACGCGCACCGGTGGCCAGCACGAGATGCCGCGCCCGGTAGGTTCGTCCGTCCACGGCCACGGTATGCGCGTCGATGATCCGACCCCGAGCCCCAAGGATGAACTCTAAATCGAGCTGTTCCTTGCTCTGGAAGTTCATGAACGCGTGCGGACCGGTGCGTCCGCGCCGGAACATCTCGATCACCGCCAGCATGGAGACGGTCTTGCCGGTAAAATCCTGAAACCACAGCTGTCCGGAGAACGTGCGTTCCAACAGCAACTGCGCCGCCACATCGGAGAACACATGGTGCGGAACACAGGCATGATGCGGACAAGAGCCGCCTAAAAAAGGCCAGCGGTCGACAAGCAGCGGCCGGCCTCCCATCGCCCGAAGGTACGCCGCTCCGAAGCGTCCCCCGGCTCCACCGCCGAGAAAAATCGCATCGAATTCGCGCGGATCATCGTTCCTCACATTCACGAACGCGTCCTGCGCGCCGCCCGGCATCAGGCGTGTCTCGATTTCTTCCGCCCAGCGCCTCGTCGACCATTGGACCTGGCTGATGTCGACCACAGTGATGACCCGAACGTGTAGTGGACAGAAGTGCGCGATGCTGACAAGGCGCAGCCTGCGGTCACGCTAATCCGGCTTTACGCCCCCGCCGCAACAGGGGCAACCCGCACCATGGGGCGCTTCAAGCGGGTGGGGTACCGGAACACAATCTTCCCGGCGCTGCGCCCGATCCCCGCCACACTTGGAGCAGACCCATTTCTCAGGCTCGCGGGTACCAGCGAGCACCATGCCGCTGAAGCAGTGACCGCAGTCCGGACAGAGCAGCTGATAGACTGGCATGACGGTAACGGTGCCCGGGGCTGTTGCGGAGCTTCCGACCGGTCAGGCGGCTGCCTTTTTCGCCAACTCGGCCCGCACCAGTTCTGTTCCCTGCACCAACGCGTGCAGCTTGTCGATCGCGATATACCGCTGCAGCAGGATTAACCCGCAGTCGGTGGTCACGCCGAGCCGGTCCGCAGGGATGACTTGCAGCAGGCGCCGAATCCGGTGCGCGACCTGTTCCGCGGTTTCCGTAATCGTGCTTTTCACGTCGATCACGCCGGCCCAAAAACTCACATTCGGTGGGAGCGGGTTCGTGCGGATAACCTCGAGATCGCTCATGTCGTCGCTGCGCCGACCACAGCTCTCGAGATTTACAACATCTATCGGCAACTGGTAAACCTTGGGGACGACCGATGCCGTGGCTGGAGGTTCCTTGCCGCGCCGTTTGGTCAGGTCGAAGATCTCACCGGCTTTCGCGGTATCGTCCGGC
>JALORT010000341.1 GCA_025458755.1 Methylotetracoccus sp. | reverse complement strand
CGGGGTCGTGGTAGGGACTCATCAGTTTCCCTGGCGCGCGATGTTTTCTGATCATGCCTTTGGCGCTGAAGGGGCAGCGTGCCGCTCCGCCGCATCGTTCTGGCGCCGCATCCATTCACGGAGTGCGCTATTGATGAAGGATGGGTAGTCATGCGCTGAAGCTTTGCGCCTGACCCAGTCTGCCACATCGGCATCCAGGGCATCCAAAAGCATCTGACTGCACAGCTCCGATCGGAATGCCGCCTTCCCTTGATCCTCAGCAACCACCGCGCCACCGATGCGCCATACCGCATCCTGCCGGTCGATTTCATCGCCCGTCAGTTCGGGTGCATCATCGGGGTCTTGCCAGTCGCTGTCCGTATTGTCGAATCTCGCGTTCATTGGCTTTTCTCATCGAAATAATCCTGCGGTCACGTCCGCGAGGGGTCCACACCACCACGGTCATGCGCCCTTCGAGGAACCCAACCGTGATAGTGCGTTCCTCCCCATAATCCTGGCGGTGGTCTGGAAAGCTGAAGGATGGACCATCGATCACTTCAGCGGCGTCTGCGAAGTCCAATCCGCGGTACTGGAGCGTGGCTTCCCGTTTTGCTTCATCCCAGATGAGGCCCATGGACCCGATGGTATGGATAATCAGCGATGCAGTAAAGGTACTCTTGCTTTACTGCGGTCGAGCCAGGCCGGGTGATGCGCTCTGCTTATACCCTTCCACAGCATCGAAACGCACGTAGGGCAGATAAGGGGCGCCGAACGATGTCGGGGAACAAATTCGGTTGGCCGCGCCCCGCATCCGCCGATTTGCGGCGGCTGGGGAAGCAAGCAACTCAGCCGGTGCCAAGCTGTCACGCCGTCATGCTGAGCGGATCCTCAACGAACGGTGGAACCGCGACCAATCGAAAGAAAGCCCGGGATCGGTCTTGCGCTCGGGCGCGATGTCGCTGTGGCCGGCGATCCGCTCGGCAGAGAGCGTAGGATAGGTCTTGAGCAAGGCGTTGACCACCGCGGCGAGCTGCCGGTACTGTGCGTCGGTGTAGGGAATCGTTTCCGTGCCCTCCAGCTCGATGCCGATCGAGAAATCGTTGCACGCCGTCCGGTCGCCGTAGCGGGACACGCCCGCGTGGTAGGCGCGCTTGTGGAAGGGCACGTATTGGATGAGCTCACCGTCCCGTCTGATCAGCACGTGGCTGGAGACCCGGAGCTGGTGGATGTCTTCGAAGTACGGATGCGCGGTAGGGTCCAGGGTGTTGGCGAACAGCGCATCGATCCACGGTCCGCCGAACTCGCCCGGCGGCAGGCTGATGCAGTGGATCACGATCAGGCTGATGTCCTCCGGATCAGGGCGTTCGTCGAAATTGGCGGTGAAACCGCGGTGGGCGGCGCTCAGCCGGCCATTGATCACGTGCATCAACTTCGTTGCGTGTTTGCAGAGGCCAGGCGATCGATGCCGGGTGTGACGTTCAGTTCCATACAAGGGAACATGACGAAGATGCCGATGAACGCGGGTTACGCACCATGATGCTGTGCTCGGCACGCCGGGCGGCGCAGCGATGAGTTTGACCGGTTCACGCCTTCGGCGAATCATCCAACAGCAGTTCCACCATGAACTCATTCGCGAGGTCCTCCAGATCTTGCCGGAGCAACGCTGGATCAAGGTCACGCGGGACACGAAGTTCGGCCTTGACGCGGCACAGGGAGTCACCGGACCAGGAAGCACTGGAGACCTCGGTTTCCAGGTCGTCGATGGTGACCCGGTGGCGGGCCAAGGCGTCCGAGATGTCGTGGATGATGCCTTGGCGGTCGTGGCCGACGATTTCCAGCTTGGCCGCACGGTAGTCCGCGGCCGGTTTTTCCGCCTGACCCACTTCGACGGTGATCTGGAGCCCTTCGGATTTCAGGCTCAGCAGCGCATCGGTCAAATCGGCCGCGGCGATTTTCGGTACGTTGACCAGCAGAATTCCAGCGAAGCGGTTGGCCAGCCGCGACATTCGGCTTTCCTGCCAACTCCCCCCATGCTCCGAGACGGTGCGGGAGATCGCTTCGACCAACCCGGGGCGGTCTTCGCCGATCGCGGTCAATACCAGTAACGTAGTCATGTTAAGCCTCCTGAATGGCTCGCTGCGGCGGTCGCCGTCGTTCCGATCTGTACTGTTCTTGCGCTTGCCGCAAACTACAGGTAATCCGACATCGGCGGGCAGGTACAGATCAGATGGCGGTCGCCTTGCAGGTTGTCCACCCGCCCAACCGGCGGCCAATATTTGTCGGTGTGGGGCGTTTTTAGCGGGAAATACGCCCGTTCTTTGGCATACGGCCGGTCCCAGGGTTCCTCGACCAGCAATTTCTGGGTATGAGGGGCGTTCCGCAATAGGTTATCGTCGCGGTCGGCATCGCCGCGCTCGACCTCGGCAATTTCCTGTCGGATCGCGATCATCGCCTCGCAGAACCGGTCCAGCTCACGCTTGTTTTCGCTTTCGGTCGGTTCGATCATCATTGTGTCGGGTACCGGAAACGATATGGTCGGGGCGTGGAAGCCGTAATCCACCAACCGCTTCGCGACGTCATCTACGGTGATACCGCAGGATGCCTTGATGTGGCGCAGGTCAATGATGCATTCGTGGGCCACCATGCCATTCTTGCCGGTGTACAGGATCGGGTAATGCGGAGCCAGCCGGGCGGCGACGTAGTTGGCATTCAGGATCGCCACCTGGGTGGACCTCTTCAGTCCTTCAGCGCCCATCATCAGGATATACGCCCAGGAGATCGGCAGAATGCTGGCCGAACCCCAGGGTGCCGCCGAGACGGTGCCGACGGTCTCGCGCCCGCCCGCGGCGGGATTGACTCCGGTTACCACCGGATGATCGGGAAGGAAAGGCGCCAGATGGTTTTTCACGCCGATCGGCCCCATCCCCGGGCCGCCGCCGCCATGCGGGATGCAGAACGTCTTGTGCAGATTGATATGGGACACGTCGGCTCCGATTCGCGCTGGCTGGCACAGTCCGACCAGCGCGTTCAGGTTCGCGCCGTCCATGTACACCTGCCCCCCGTGCCGGTGCACGATGTCACAGATATCGACGATCGCTTCCTCGAACACGCCGTGGGTGGACGGATAGGTGATCATCAGCGCTGCGAGCTGTGCCGCGTGCTGCGCGGCCTTGGCTTTGAGGTCGGCGAGGTCGACATTGCCGCTCGCGTCGCAGGCGACGACCACCACCTTTAGTCCCGCCATTGCCGCACTGGCGGGATTGGTGCCGTGCGCGGAGGCGGGAATCAGGCAGATGTCGCGATGGCCTTCCCCGCAGCTCTCATGATACTTGCGGATCACCAAGAGGCCCGCGAACTCGCCCTGCGACCCGGCATTCGGTTGCAGTGAAAACGCGCCGAAACCGGTGATTGCACACAGCATAGCCTCCAGTTCTTCGAACAGCTGCAGATACCCTTGCGCCTGGTCCAGCGGCGCAAACGGATGCATCATCGCGAACTGGCGGTAGCTGACCGGCAGCATCTCGCTGGTCG
>JALORT010000340.1 GCA_025458755.1 Methylotetracoccus sp. | reverse complement strand
TGGACGGATTTTTCTCCCGTATAGATCTCCAGCATCTTCTGCAGCCCCGCCTTGGTGCCGCGCAGCTTGTACAGGGCCACGACCTGCCGGATGAATGCGCGCTTGGTGGCCGTATCCCAGTCCGCACGCAAGCTGAGCGCGACCCAGCTCGCCAGCCACGGCAGAAACTCTTCATCGGTTTTTTCAGGATCGAAGTAGGCATGCAAGCCGTCTATGGTCTCTTCCAAACCGGGGCGTGCGGCTTTGGGCAGCCCACTCAGAACCGCTTCGAAGGCCAGCAAGAAGCGCCCGATGAACGGCTCTGTGTGGAACACCGCAGGCAGATGAGCCAAGTAGCTGCTGACTTGCTTGTCGTTGTCCATGTTCGCCGATCGTGTGATCAATCGCTCATCGAGTTCAGCCCAGCACCAATCGGCCGAGCGCGCCCAAGGCTTCGGACTCGTAACGGTTCCCGTTGACATCGATCGCCGCCAAGCCGGTAACGTTGATGTCGACCAACTCGTGAGCATCCAAGGCCACGCCGACCAGCGTCTCGCCGTCCTTCTGGAGGCGGCCTGCGTCTTCCGCGACTTTCACGCTGACGCCTTCCACGTATTCGACAAGGTCGATTTCATCGAACAGCGTGTAGATCTCCGAGACGTAAACATCCCGCCCGAATGGCCAGCCGCTGCGCTCGGGCCCGCCGTGCAGCGGATCGAAAAAGCCGTACAACGCCTCGATCGCGCGCGTGATCGTGGCTTCCGGCGGCGCATCTTCACGCAGGAACAGGTTGGCCGAGACCTCCACCGGGACATAGCTTGGTCCCACGACGTGATGGCGCGTGGTCAGCAGGCGCCGAGTTTCGAAGAACTCATGGAGCTTGCCCCGCAGTTCCGGGGACGGGTCCTCATAAGGATCGTCCGTGTCGGGGAGGACCACGACGCTGACATGCGCGGGGGCCGGCATCTTGCGTGCCGCGTGGTCAGCGGCCGCCAGATTGCGCTGCGGTATGCAGCGGAGGCGCCGGATTCGGCCCGTTTTGCCTGTTTTCTCCAAGTCCCGGGCCTCCTCCGACTGCGGCCACTGTTTTCGCACCAGACTCTCGAAATCATCCGCGGTCACCGCGCGGTAGCGCTGGCGAACGGCGCGAATGGTGTCGCGTACCGCGGCGTCCAGATCCACTGTCTGCGGCTCCGCTGGTTTAGCCCAGCCGAGCAGACCGAGAAACGTCTCGATGTTCCGCGGCGGGATCTCGTTGAGCTGGTACAGCGTCATCTCGGTGAGCCAGGCCAACAGTTCCATCAACACGATGCCGGGATCGCTCGCGTTGTGGTTGGTCCATTCCGGGCAAAGTCCCGGGATGAGCGCCTGGGCCTCGGTCGCGAGATCGGCGTAGGTGCGGTCGTCGAGGTTGGGTAGGGGGATGGGCATTTAGGTGCGCTCCAAGCTCAGACGGATATCGTGTTGGCCCGCATACACCAGTGAGCGATGCAGCCAGCGCTGTACCCCTCGATCAGGCAGTTTGCCGAAGGTCTGCATCAAAGGCTGATTGAGATAGTTGCGTATGGCAATCCGCAACTGCTCGTCCCGCAACTGCTGGTCTTCGCTTCCCTTGGGAACTATTTGGGGCTCGCTTGTCACCGTGAGCGTGCGCACGTGATCCACGCCCTTGATCCCCTCGATCACGGCATAGAGATCGGAGCGGTGCGGTCTCCGTCCGAAAGTCCAACCCTGACGGTCCGGACCTCCGGTCAACGGATGCAGGAAGCAATCGAGTGCTGCGGCGACGCCGGTGCTCAGGATCTCCGCCACGTCCAGCGAGGCGGGAACGACCGTCGCACTCACGGTCACCTCGACCCATTCGGGACCCGCCACCCACAAATCGGCCGAGACCGGGCAACGCGTTGCGACATAGGACTGAACACGACGTAACAGGCTCAGGCTGGGCGTGGGGCGGCTGGCTTCGCTGCGCGGAACGACAATGACCCCTATGCGCCCTGCGTTCACCGCCTCATGCTCGTCAAGCTTAGCGGGATTGGGATCCTTGGGGTCCAACCAGAGATTGTGCGGATGGAAGGTCGGCACCACGGCCCGCGCCCGGGCGACGTTGCGGTCCGCTTCGAAAGCCAGGTCTTCCAGGTCTTGGGCGGTCACGGATCGATTGCGGTGGCGCAGCCAGCGTGGACCACGTTCGGAGACCTGCTCGATCGATTCGCGTTCCGTTCCGCCCCCGGCCGATTCGTGCTGGGTCACGCCGTCGACAAACGGTACGGTGGATTTCAATTGAACGATGGTCCCGGCGGCCCGGTTACCGGCCGTGCCGCCGCCGGAGCGGTACGTGATGCGAAGGTTGTTTTGGCTCACGGGTGGAATCATGCCGTAGCGGCCGTCGCCGAAACGGATCTCGCCGTTCAAGGCGTCGAGGGTGTAGTGGCGGTCGCGCGGGCCCGACTCATAGAAATCCGCCACCGCCCGCCAGCGTACCCAAATTTCCTCGGGTTGCCCCGCCGCGTCCAGGATCACGCGCAGGCCATCCGGCCCGTCCAGACGTTCCAAGTCCTCCCGCTCGGCCAGCGTGGGTAACTCCGGTTCGCGAACCTCCAGCACCTGGCCGGGCAGCACCGGCACCTGGGCCGTACGGAAGACCTGCCCCGCATTGCCATTGCTCGAACCCAGATTTTCCTCGCGGCAGGTCGTCACCTCGGTAGCCCAGGTCGTATTGGGCAGCACCCGGCGCAAGCGGGGCAGCAAGGGGAATTCACCGCGCTCCCAATGCGCCCTGAGCCACTATAACTCCTGACCGAAACGGGGCCGGCGGGCGAAGTCCTTCGGGCCGATGAATTGCAGCAGCTCGCGTCGAGCGAAGCTCTGGGTGCCATCAAGCGCACCCAGCGGCTTCCATCCGCTTGGGCTCGCATGCTCCCAGGTGACCCGCACCGATGACCCGGGGTCGAGCTCGGCCAGATGCTCCGCGGCGACTTCGTGCGGCTCGGGCGCCTCGACTTGTAAATAAAGGGTCATCGGCCGCGGCTCGAACGGCTGGTCGAAACCCAGATACAGCGCCCGTGCGGTTTCCGCGGTCGGCGTGAAAGGTGGGAAAGCGGCGCCCGCTCCAGTTGCGGCGGCGACCGTGTGATCGACATAGACCTCGCCGTTATTGCTCAGGCAGTTCGAAACGGGGATCTCGGCCGCTCCTGCCGTGATGTCCGCGAATGCGATCGCTTGAATCACCGGCGGCGCGTAGGCGGTAACCTTTTCCGCTATGTAGCCGGTGATCTTGCCAGTGTTGTCTTTGACTTCCTTGTAGCTGGCCGGCTGCCCGAAGTGACCGCCGACCAGTCGCATCCTGAGCCAATGCTTTTCTACGCCGTTGACGGCTACCGGCGCGAGCGTCGAGGGCAAAGTGAGTCTCACCTCGCCGCCGGTGGTCAGCGTGTAAGCTGTGCCGGGTTTAGTCCCCTCGGCGATCTCCCCCGTCGCAAGCCTGCTCCACGCCGATCCGTCCCAGACCTCCCAGCCCACTTTCGGATTCCCGTCG
>JALORT010000028.1 GCA_025458755.1 Methylotetracoccus sp. | reverse complement strand
TGCTGCGGCCGCTGGCGGAAAAGCGGGGTCAACGAGGAGCGTGTCCCGAGCGCCGGGCAAGCCGGTGTGGTCGAGAGCGTCCGCCAGGTCTCTCCGTAACTCGGAAAGCGATGCTGACAGCTCGTGAGAGCGCCCCGGGGCTTCCCCGAACCAGAACGGAATACTGGGCGGCTGACCCCCGGCATCGGCGACACGCAGCGTAACGCCTTCCAGGCCCAGCACCCGCCAGCTGGTGTTTCCGAGCTGAAACACGTCGCCGACCACGCTGTCGATGGCGAAATGTTCATCGACGGCACCGAGGATTTCCGCGCCGGGCTCCAGCACCACTCGGTACTCGGCGTTGTCCGGGATCGCACCGCCGCAGGTCACGGCGGTCAGACGGGCACCGCGACGGGCCCGAAGTCGCTTGTTGATACCATCGCGGTGGAGATACGCACCGCGCATACCGCGCTGCGTGGCATAGCCCTCGGCGAGCATGCGCACCACTTCGTCATACTCGGCCCGGCTTAAATCGCGGAACGGGTAAGCCCTGATGATGCACCGATAGAGTTGCTCTTCGCACCAGTCCTCAGCGGACACCATCGCGACCATCTGCTGCGCCAGCACGTCCAGCGGCTTCGATGAGGCACTCAGCCGGTCCAAATCGCCCTGGCGCGTCGCTCGAATCAGCGCGATGCATTCCAGCAGATCGTCCCGTGTGGTTGGAAACAGGCGGCCTTTGGGCAGGGCTGCGATCGCGTGGCCGGATCGCCCGACCCGTTGTACGAAAGTGGCGATCGAGCCGGTGGACCCGAGCTGGCACACCAGGTCGATGTCGCCGACGTCAATGCCGAGTTCCAGCGACGCCGTGGCGACCAACGCCCTGAGTTTTCCTTTTTTCAGCCGATCTTCCGCCGCCAGTCGCTGCTCGCGGGACAGACTCCCATGGTGCGAAGTCACCTGCCGGTCTCCAAGCCGTTCGGTGAGTGCATGTGCGACACGCTCTGCCAGACGCCGGGTATTGACGAAAACCAGCGTCGTCCGGTGCGACTGAATCAACTCGGCCATCCGGTCATAGATCTGGCTCGCCGCCTCGTGCGACAGCACCGCTTCCAGCGGCAGTTGTGGCAACTCGATGCCGAGATCCATCGCACGCCGATGGCCCCGATCGATCAGCACACACTCTTCGTTTGCCCCGGTCAGGAACCGGGCAATCTCCTCGATCGGCTTCTGCGTTGCCGACAGTCCGATGCGTGTCAAGGGTTGGCCGATGAGCTGGCGCAATCGTTCCAGCGACAACGCAAGATGCGCCCCGCGCTTCGTGGCGACGACGGCATGGATTTCATCGATGATTGCCGTGCGGACGGTCCGCAGCATTCGTCGGCCGCTGTCGCTGGTCAGCAGGATGTAGAGCGACTCCGGCGTGGTGACGAGAATGTGCGGGGGCTGCCGGACCATGGCCGCACGTATCACGGCCGGTGTGTCTCCGGTACGTACCGAAGCTCGGATCGCCACCGGCAGCGAGCCTGCCTCGAACAGCCGCCGATTGACACCGTCCAGCGGCGCCTCCAGGTTCCGGTGGACGTCGTTGCTCAGCGCTTTCAGCGGCGACACATAGAGGACGCGGGTCTCATCCGGCAGACCGAAGACTTCACCCTCGCGCGCCAGATCGTCGATCGCGGCCAGAAACGCGGCCAGGGTTTTCCCCGAGCCGGTCGGGGCGGCAATCAGGGTGTGTCGACCTTGCTTGATCGCGGCCCAGGCCTCCCGCTGACAATCGGTCGGGCCCGCATACGCGTCTCGAAACCATTCCGCGACGGCGGGGTGAAACCCATCGAGCACATCTTCGGAGCAATCAACCATTCGCTCTCCGGTCGGCGTCTCTCGAATTTTCCATGCACCTTCTCGGTCGGCTGGACATCATGATGATCGGCGTTCCGCGACGAGATCCTATCGCGCCGAGGCTGACGCGCACCGAAATGAGGCGAAATTTTTCACAGTAAGCACACATATGGTGCGACATTGCGCCGCGGTCCGTTCAGCCAGGTTAAAGGCCGCGGTTACGCACGTCGCATGCAGGCATCAAATTTGCCTGTGGACCATCACCCTCTTTCATGTCCAAGGAAGTCATATGACAAAAAGTAACGATGTCCTCTTTGTGCTGCTCGGCGCGATCATGGTGCTCGCGATGCATTCCGGATTCGCGTTTCTCGAACTCGGCACGGTGCGGCGCAAGAATCAGATCAACGCCCTGGTCAAGATTCTCACCGATTTCGCGGTCTCCACGATCGCTTACTTCTTCATCGGCTACTATCTCGCTTACGGCGTTCAGTTTTTCCGGGGGGCCGATCAACTCGCCGCCGAGAGTGGTTACGACCTGGTCAAGTTCTTTTTCCTGTTGACTTTCGCTGCCGCGATTCCAGCCATCGTGTCCGGAGGAATCGCCGAACGGGCGAGATTCCGACCGCAGCTGTTGGCCACCTTTCTTCTGGTCGCGCTGGTGTACCCGTTCTTCGAAGGCATCGCGTGGAACAAAAACCTCGGCATACAAGCTTGGCTGGAGCATTCCTTCGGTGCGGCCTTCCATGATTTCGCGGGCTCCGTGGTGGTGCATGCGGTCGGCGGCTGGATCGGGCTGATTGCCGTGTTGCTGCTGGGTCCGCGCTTCGGACGTTACCAGCGGAACGGTGCGATCTCCGCCCATCCCCCGTCCAGTATTCCTTTCCTGGCGCTGGGCGCGTGGATACTGACCGTGGGGTGGTTCGGCTTCAACGTGATGTCGGCCCAAACGCTGAATGCCGTCAGCGGTCTCGTGGCGCTCAATTCCCTGATGGCGATGGTCGGGGGAACACTGGCGGCACTGCTGATCGGCCGCAACGACCCGGGCTTCGTCCACAACGGCCCGCTGGCCGGCCTCGTCGCCGTGTGCGCCGGCTCTGATCTGATGCACCCGATCGGATCCCTGGTCGTCGGCGCCATTGCCGGGGCGCTTTTTGTCTATCTCTTCACGTTGACCCAAAACCGCTGGAAAATCGACGATGTACTCGGCGTCTGGCCTTTGCACGGTCTCTGCGGAACTTGGGGAGGACTTGCGGCCGGCATCTTCGGCAACCCCGCGCTCGGGGGGCTCGGTGGGGTCAGTCTCGCCTCTCAGGCGTTGGGGACCGGGCTCGGCATCGTCATTGCGCTGAGCGGTGCCTTGGTGATTTACGGCCTCCTCCGATTAGCCGTCGGTCTCCGGCTGACACCCGAGGAGGAATTCAACGGTGCCGACTTGACGATTCACAAGATTTCCTCCACGCCCGAGAAAGAAGCGGGGTGGTGAAACGGGCGGGCGGCGCCCCCCCGCCGCCCCGCCCCGTCGGCGTGCCGGCTTAGGAGGCTCCTGCTGCCTGCTGCGGCGCGGCCGCAGGCTTCCTGAGGCGAATGCCGAGTTCCGCTAACTGTGCGTCGGTGACTTGCGCCGGGGCATCGAACAGCGGACACCAGGCCGACTGCGTCTTCGGGAACGCCATCACCTCGCGGATAGAGTGGGCCCCGCACATCAGCATGACCAGACGATCCAGCCCGAACGCCAATCCGCCGTGGGGCGGCGCGCCGTACTTCAACGCATTCAGCAGGAAACCGAATTTCTCGTTGGCTTCCTCTTCATCGATGCCGAGCAACCGAAACACGGCGTTCTGCATGTCCGTTCGGTGGATACGCACCGACCCGCCGCCGACCTCCATCCCGTTCAAGACCATGTCATAGGCGCGCGACAAAGTCTGTCCGGGGTTGGCCACCAATTCTTCCTGGCTGGCTTTCGGTGCGGTGAACGGATGGTGCAGTGCGCCCCAGCGCTGCTGCTTTCCGTCCCACTCGAACATTGGAAAATCGGTGACCCAGAGCGGCTGCCATCCTTCCTGAACCAAGCCGCGATCCTGGCCCAGTTTGACCCTCAGCGCGCCCATCGCCTCGTTAACGACGGCGCGGCGGTCGGCACCGAAGAAAATGACGTCGCCGGTTTCGGCCTCGCAGCGATGCAGCAAGGCTTCGACGACGGATTCCGGGAGAAATTTCAGGATCGGGGACTGCAGGCCGGCCAGACCAGCGGCACGATCGTTGATCTTGATGTAGGCCAGTCCCTTCGCGCCGTAGATGCCGACGAATCGGGTCAGATCATCGATCTCCTTGCGTGATAAATCGCCCCCGGACGGGAGTCGCAGCGCGACGACCCGGCCTTCCGGGTCGTTGGCCGGGCCGGAGAAGACCTTGAAGTCGACCGCTTCCATCAAATCCCCGACATCCACGAGTTCCAACGGAATGCGAAGATCCGGCTTGTCGGATCCAAAGCGGCTCATGGCCTCCTGGTGAGTCATCCGAGGGAACGGATTCGGCATATCCACCGCGAGCACCTGAAGAAACAGCCGGCGGATCATTTCCTCCATCAGCGACATGATCTGGTGTTCGTCCATGAAGGACGTCTCGATATCCAACTGGGTGAATTCGGGCTGCCGGTCGGCTCGCAAGTCTTCGTCCCGAAAACAGCGCACCACCTGGTAGTAGCGGTCGAGCCCGGAAATCATCAACAGCTGCTTGTAGAGTTGCGGTGACTGCGGCAACGCAAAAAAGGCATTCGGATGGGTCCGGCTCGGCACCAGGTAGTCGCGTGCGCCTTCCGGCGTGGCGCGGGTCAGGAACGGTGTCTCGATCTCGTAGAACCCGTGATCGTCGAGGAATGTGCGAAGGAACCGCACGATGTCGCGGCGCAGCTTCATTCGTTGCTGCATCAAGGGCCGACGAAGGTCGATGTAGCGGAAACGCAGCCGGGTTTCCTCGTTGACCTCGATCTCGCTTTCGAGCGGGAACGGCGGCGTCTCGGACTTGTTCAGAATCTCCAGCTGGCTGGCCAGCACTTCGATCGCTCCGGTCGGGATCGATGAATTCACCGTACCCTCGGGTCGCGCCCTGACCTTGCCGTGAACCCGGAGTACGTATTCGCTGCGCGCCGTTTCGGCGACCGAGAATGCTTCGGCATGATCCGGGTCGAACACCACCTGCACAACCCCTTCACGATCGCGCAGATCGATGAAAATGACGCCGCCATGATCACGGCGGCGGTGCACCCAACCGCAAAGAACAATGTTCTGCCCTAGATTGGCTTCGTTCAATTCTCCACAGCGGTGGGTGCGCATAGCGAGTCGATCCGGAAAGAAAAAACGAGCCATGGTACGGCCTGCCATGACACAGCGCAAGACAGACAGACGGCCCCGACGCTGCACCGGCTCGGTGCTGGCCGGCCGATCCAGCGGCTTTCGCGGACGGACCGGTCCTCGTTTGCTGGTAGAATCCAGTGCTTTTCCACGAAGAACTGACAGATCACCGATGGATATCATCGCCCGCATCGCCGGGGAACTCGGAGCCAAAGAAGCGCAAATCGAAACGGCCGTTGGTCTGCTGGATGACGGTGCGACCGTGCCGTTCATCGCGCGTTATCGCAAGGAAATGACCGGCGGGCTGGACGATACCCAGCTGCGTTTGCTGGAGTCGCGGCTGCTGTATCTCCGGGACCTCGAGCAGCGGCGCGAGGTCATCCTCGACAGTGTTCGGTCACAGAACAAGTTGACCGTCGAGCTGGAGCAGGCGATCCGCGAAGCCGACAACAAGGCTTTGCTGGAAGACCTCTATTTGCCTTACAAGCCGAAACGGCGAACGAAAGCGCAGATCGCGCGGGAAGCGGGTCTGGAGCCGCTGGCCGACCTTCTGCTCAACGATTCCACGCAGAGTCCCGAACAGTCCGCGGCGGCGTTCTTGAATCCGGAGCTCGGTTTCATCGATGCGGCGGCAGTGCTCGACGGAGCCCGCCAGATTCTAATGGAGCGATTCGCCGAACACGCGCCGCTGCTGCAGGAACTGCGTGAGACGATATGGGCGGGGGGAGTATTGGTGGCCAGGGTGGTCGACGGAAAAGAGGCGTCCGGCACGAAGTTCAAGGACTATTTCGCGTACGACGAAAAGATGAGCTCGATTCCTTCCCACCGCGCGTTGGCCCTGCTTCGCGGTCGCAATGAGGACGTACTGAACCTGAGATTGCAGGTGGGCGCCGATGAGGCCAGCGTACACGCCTTCTGCGAAAGCAGGATCGCCAGCGTCTTCGGTATCGCCAATTACGGGCGCCCGGCCGATGCCTGGCTGCGCGAAACGGTCAGCCAGGCCTGGCGGATCAAGATCCTGACGCGCATCGATTTGGACCTGAAACAGCGCCTCCGCGAAGCAGCGGAGCAGGAAGCGATCCGGGTTTTTGCGTGCAACCTGAAAGATTTGTTGCTGGCTGCACCGGCCGGGCCGCGGGTGACGATGGGTCTGGACCCGGGGCTGCGCACCGGTGTCAAGGTCGCCGTGGTCGACAAAACGGGCAAGCTGCTGGAGACGGCAACGATCTATCCGCATGTGCCCCATCGTCAATGGGATCGGTCCATCGAGCAACTGGCGGCCCTCTGCCAGCGGCATGCTGTCCAGCTGATCAGCATCGGTAACGGGACGGCCTCCAGGGAGACCGACCAACTGGCGGCCGAACTGATGAAAAAGCATCCTGGCCTGGGTGTTGCCAAGGTCGTGGTTTCGGAGGCGGGCGCCTCGGTTTATTCGGCCTCCGAATTGGCGGCGAATGAGTTTCCGGACCTCGATGTCTCGCTGCGCGGCGCGGTCTCGATCGCGCGGCGTGTCCAGGACCCTTTGGCCGAACTGGTCAAGATCGACCCGAAAGCGATCGGCGTGGGCCAATATCAGCACGACGTCAATCAAGGCGAATTGGCCCGCAGTCTCGATGCCGTAGTCGAGGACTGCGTAAATGCGGTCGGCGTCGATGTCAACATGGCTTCGGTTCCCTTGCTGCGCTACGTTTCGGGTTTGAGCCGCAGCATCGGCCAGAACATCGTCGAATTTCGCAACCAAAACGGACCGTTCAGGAGGCGCGAGGACCTGATGAATGTGCCGCGGCTCGGTGCGAAAACCTTTGAGCAGGCCGCCGGATTCCTGCGCATCGTCGGCGGCGACAATCCGCTCGACGCATCTGCAGTCCACCCGGAGGCTTACCCGGTCGTTGAGAAGATCGCCGCGCAGAGCGGCAGGGACATCCGCGACCTGCTCGGTAACTCGGCCTTGCTGCGCGGTATGAATGCCGAGAGCTTCGTCGATGAGCGCTTTGGTCTGCCCACGGTGCACGATATTCTCAGCGAACTGGAAAAGCCCGGTCGCGATCCCCGCCCTGACTTCAAAACGGCGGCGTTCGCGGACGGGGTGCACGAGATCACCGACCTGAAGCCGGGGATGATGCTCGAGGGACAGGTGACGAACGTCGCCAATTTTGGAGCCTTCGTCGATATCGGCGTGCATCAGGACGGGCTCGTCCATATTTCCCATTTGTGCGACCGTTATGTGAAGGACCCGCGGGAAGTCGTCAAAGCGGGCGATGTGATCCGTGTCAGAGTGCTCGAGGTGGATGTAGAGCGGCGGCGGATTGCGTTGTCGATGCGCTCCGACAACCCTGCCGCGGAGGGCGGCAGGCAGAGCTCCCCCACCGCCGCGGTCGCTGCCGGCAAGACACCGCAGCCCGGCCGTTCCAAAGCGCGCGAACCGGAAAAGCCCCGGACTGCCATGGCGGATGCTTTGGCGCGCGCGTTTGGCGGCAAGCGGTAGCAAACCCGGCGCCGTCGTTCCGGCCGGACCCGCTCTGAACTCAGTTGAACGATTGGCCA
This sequence comes from Methylotetracoccus sp., assembly GCA_025458755.1. Classification (GTDB taxonomy): domain Bacteria; phylum Pseudomonadota; class Gammaproteobacteria; order Methylococcales; family Methylococcaceae; genus Methylotetracoccus. The sequence goes on along the minus strand of JALORT010000028.1, from coordinate 3,020 downwards.
GGGGTCCCGACGGAGCGGGCCAGGTGCCGTTCGGCACCCGAAGGCAGCGGCTCGGACCGATTGCCGACCCAGGCGACGATGTCGCGCCACGGCTTCTCGGCCTGAAGGTCGCGCAGCAGCAAGTGATAGCCGTCGCTGTAGGTCGCGACCCGTGCCGGAGGCTGGGGCAGTTTCTCGAGCATCCGCTGCAGCGGATCTTTCGGAATAATCTGGTCGCGCTCTCCGACGAGGACCAGCGTTGGAACCCGGAGCTGATCGACCCGCGCCATCGCTTCGTCCATCAGGTCGACCAGACCGTAGATGGCATCGACGCGCGTTGCCTTGATCACCCAGGGATCGCGGCCCAAGCCGCGGAGCATATCGATGTTGTCTGACGCGATCACGTTCAGCCCGTCGCCGGTGAGGGTCAACCAAGGGACCGTTCGGGCCGTGGTTTCCAATACGATCCGCTGATACCAAGGCATCGTTCCTCGGGACCAGACCGCGGGTGCGGACAGAATCAGACCGTCAGCGGCAGGCGGGTCCGGGTTCGTCATCGCGACGATCGCGACCGCGGCGCCCATGCTCTCCCCCAGCAGGTAGATCGGCACACCGGGGTAACTTTGTCGGACGGCGTCGGTGAATTGCACCAGATCCGCCGTGTAGGCGGCGGTCCCGGCCCAGAATCCGCGCTCCGGGGCCCGCCCGAATCCCCGCTGGTCATAGGCGTAGCAGGCGATGCGGTGCCGACGAAAGTATTCGGCCGGCTGCTCGAACGCGCGGCTGTAGTCATTGAATCCGTGCAGTGCGATCACCACCGCCCGCGGGCGTTGCGGGGTCGGCAGCCAGTGCCGGAGCGGCAACACCGCACCGTCCGGTGCAACGAAATGCGCGGCGGCGAGCTTGGGTGCCGCGCTCGTTGATCCGGGCGGTTTCATTATCGGCGTGCATCCTGAGAGAGATACCGCGATCAGCAGCGCACTGGCTAGCCCCTGCAGTCCAAGAGGAACGCGTGCTTTGGGCGCGGGACTGCCGCCTAAGGGGTGTTGTGGCGCGGCGCGGCAGCTTCTCCTCATGCCAGATTCTGAGTCACCAGGTCAGACCAGCGGTCCGGGTTGACAGCGCGAAGATAGGCCTGCGCCATCTCAGGCGTCAGAAATTCGATCATCACTCGATTCTCCACCCAGAACTCGATAACGTTGAACTCCCCGCGGTCACAAGTCAGTGCACGCCACCCTTCGCGCGCAGCGATGTCTTTGATGTGTGTCTCGTCGTGATTCACCGAAATCGCGGCATGGGTGGCGGTGAAGTTCGCATGTTGCGCATTCGCCACCGCGTGTACGGGTTCGCTGCGGCTGCCCGGCAACAGTTCGGTCCCCAACGGGTAAACCTCGATCGCCGTGCCGTGGACGTCACCGGCAAGCGCGATGTGGCTGCCGGAAAATGGCCAAAACGGGGAAGACCGGCCACCCAGCAGTTCGGCCAGGACTGCGGCCACGTGTTCCGGGTCGCGTGCGGCGATCGAAAAGTGGTGAATCATGTTCTTGTTCTCCGTGAGGTGTCTTCGTTGACGATTCTGAGCCAGACGTCGGCATGGCAAGGTTCCGACAGCGGGCAAAAGCACATCAAGTCCTTGCCCCTGAGCGCCAACTTGGCGGCCTCGACCAGTTCGGGCTGGCTTTTCAGGTAGTCTTCGAACTGACGGACCGCAGTCGCATGGTCTCCATTCTCGACCGGGAACGGGTTGCCCCAGCGGCCCGGTCGGGCCACGCTGACTGCACCCGGCGGTTTACGCCAGCCCTTCAATCGACGCTGCTGGATGCGGACGGGCATGTTCGTCAACAGCGGCCAGCGACGTTCGGGAGCGCGTCGTAGGTTCGTCCGTCCAATTCGCGCCCCGATAGGTCCTTTCTCACACCGCCCCATTGTTTGAAGAAAAAGGGCACGTCAGCGGCAAGGCACTGATCGCGGAGCTTGTATACCCACTGCGGCTCCATCTTCCTGGCGCCGGAGCCGGATTCTCCGCCGACGATGATCCAATGGATCCCTTCGAGCCGCAGCGGTGCCAGCGGGCCGAGCAGCGGTTCGCAGGACAGAAAACGCACTGCGGCCGGAACCGTCCGCAGGTCATCGATCCGCCCGACGACGTCGGCATGCTCCACGCTGACGCCCATCCAGAGGTTCTTGGGCCAAGGGAGGGACGGCGCCAATTCCCGCAGCCGCTTGCCCCGTTTAGTCAAGATCTGAAATTGATGCTGCGGGCACTCCGCCATCGTGTGGAAGAGCCGCTCCACGAAGTCCGGCGGAATGGCCTCGTGAAACAGATCGCTCATCGAGTTGACGAACACGCGGGTGGGTTTTTTCCAGCGGCGCGGCGCGTCGATCAGGTCCTCGTGCAGCGTGATCTCGAAGCCGTTCGGGTAACGCGGGTTCCTCATCGCTTTCAGCCGGTGAGCCATCCGCTCGGCATAGCAATGTTTGCAGCCCTGGCTGAGCTTGGTACAGCCGGTGACCGGATTCCAGGTCACTTCGGTCCATTCGATGCGGGTCTTGGTGGTCATAACGTTGGTGCGGGTCGACGCTTTGAGCATGCCGGCGCCGGAGTGTCCCGTCAAGCGGGATTTCGGGCAGTGCTCGGTCGGTGGTTCAGCAAAGGGCGCGAGTATAGCGTCCTTTGCCGCGCTACTCCCCCAAGATGGAGAAACTGACCCAGTCGCTGACTAGGGTACCCGCCCAGTTGCGCCCTGATGGCCCCTCCACCAGCATGACCCGGAAGCGGATGGCGTAACGACCTCGGGGCAGCGGTGCGTCGAACAATGAGGCGCCCGAGTAATTGAAGCTTGCCTCGGCACCCGGAACCAATTCGATTCGCCCCGTGAGCCCGTCGTCGATGGGCGGGAGGCTGGGCGGAATCGGCGCGACCGGCGTGCCGTCCGCCGTTTGCACCTCCAGTACCGCTGCACTGTATTGGAAGGTGAGCGTGTTGAGGCAGATCGAAGCTGGACCGGGGTTGCGGACCGCCACCTCGATCGCCAGGTCGC
>JALORT010000339.1 GCA_025458755.1 Methylotetracoccus sp. | reverse complement strand
CGGCATGTACCCTCGCCCCTATGAAGAAGGGCTGCTGGTCATCGATTTCATCGATCCAAGCAGTCGAAAACTGCTCTGGCGAGGGATGGTCCGTGACGTCATCCGCTTTCAGGAAAGCCCCGAGAATCGGAACTTGCGCATCCATCGGGCGGTAGCAGCCGCGTTGCAGCGTTTTCCACCGTGAGATGCGCCGACCCGGAGGAGATTACCCGCGGCTAATCGCCGACCGGGGTACCCATGGGGTCTCGATTGGCGCGGGTCCGCGTCTAGCTCCGATGCGTCTCCCGCCAGTAACTCCGCCCCCACAGGTAGACATACATCACACCGCTCAGCACCGTCGTGATCAGTGTCGCCCCCATCAATGCCGTGAGCAACTCGGCCGGGATCGCGCCGATTCCACGATCGGCCAACACCGCGACGATCAGCACCAACTGCACCAGCGTATTCAACTTGCTGATCAACAGCGGCTCCCCTTCGAAGGGGCCGAGCAACAGGTAATAGGCCGATGCACCCGAAACGATCAACAAGTCGCGCAATACGACCGCAGCCACCAGCGACGGCGGCAGCAGACTCATCACGCCGGCTGCAACGAAACAACTGACCAACAGCAGTTTGTCCGCGACCGGGTCGAGCAGCGAGCCCAGCTGGCTCTGCCAGTGGAAGTATTTCGCCAGAAAACCGTCAACGGCATCCGATACGCCGGCGACAATAAACAACAGCAACGCAAGCCCGAAACGCTCCGCGAGCATGGCCTGTACGACCGGGATCACCAGAAAAATCCGGAAAACCGTGATCAGATTGGGAATGTCGCGGGCTCTCACGGTACCCAGCGATAAACCATGGTTGGCTCGTTGCCACCGTCCGCCGGTGCAGCGCGGCGCAGCGCCCGGCTGTTGGCGAGGATTTGCCGTAAGGTCTCTGGCCGCCCAGTCAGCGTCAGGCGCCAGGTCGCAACATTCGATTCGGCCTTCAGCCAGTCGGCACGGTTGACGATGGGCAGCCCTCGCAAATAGTCGCCGCAGCGTTCGGCATCGTGCATCGATGAAATTCCCTCGACCTCCAATTCCAGCACCGTCTGCTCCTTCGAGGCGGGCGCGTAAAGATTAACCAGGCGGCTGTACGCGCCGTCGATGCCGTCTTTCAGCGCGGCCTCGAGTGCGGTTCCCGCCCGCTGCCAGTCCGCGGCAACGCCCGGTCCGATGAATCGCCAGCGAACTTCCCAAGTGCCTTCTCCAACTCGCCGCAACAGACCGGCCAAGGCCGTGTCGCTCTCGTAGCGCCATGTGGCCTCACGGAGACGTACGAGATTTCCGGTTTCCGCGTCCGCCTGGCTCACATTAGTCTGATCGGTCAGATCCCACAGCGGAGCAACCACCGGAAGTTTCCGCGCCGCTGCAGCCGCCATCAGCGCCTGGCCAAATTCCGAGGATTCCTGAACATTCACAAAGCGGCGCTCGGCGTTGTCCTGAACCCACAGCCAAACCACCACCTCGGGCCTTTCGCCGCCCCAAATACCGATTCCGACCTTTTGCAGCGACTGACGCAGCGCTTCTTCATCGAAGCGAACACGCAGTGTCTCGGCCCCGGCCGTACCCTTCGGCGGAAGGTACTCGAATTGCTCGACATAATCCTTCGCTCGCGCCAGGATGACACCGCCCGCTTTCGAGTTCATGCCGTCGCGGCTGATCATCCACCCGAGAACCTGAGCAAGCGCGTGCCGAAAGTTCTCACCTCGCGACGCGTCGTCCCTGACCGCAACCGGCATTTCCACTTCGTACAGATCCCCCGACTCCTCGGCGAAACCACTCGCCACGGTCATCGCAAGAGCCACAGTGAGGATCAACCGACGCGGCATGCTCCGAACATCCGTCAAACCAGAATACGCGCTAAAATAGCACAACTGTCCCAGGTGTCGAAGATTGGTCCCGGGCGCTCATCGTCGGGCCAAGTTGTCCGCCCGGCGTTCTCGCCCCGTCCCGCGGCGGTGCACCGTCAGCCTTCCGCGCGTGACACGTACAGAACCAGATTCAGGAGATCCTCACCGCCATGCCCACGCAGACCGAGCGGATGGACTACAAAACCGCCGGTGTCGACATCGCCGCCGGCAATGCACTGGTCGAACGCATCAAGCCCTATGCCGAGCGCACCCGTATTCCCGGCGTGATGGCCGGCCTGGGTGGATTTGGTTCATTGTTCGAGTTACCGGCCGGCCGTTATCGGCAGCCGGTCCTGGTCGCCGGCACCGACGGCGTCGGAACCAAGTTGAAGCTCGCCATTGAAACGAATCGACACAGCGATATCGGCATCGACCTGGTCGCGATGTGCGTAAACGATATCGTCGTCCAGGGTGCGGAACCTCTGTTTTTCCTCGACTACTACGCCACCGGCAAACTAGATGTGGATGTGGCGGGCGAGGTCATTCGAGGTATTGCCGCTGGCTGCGAGGCGGCGGGCTGCGCTCTGGTCGGCGGCGAAACAGCCGAAATGCCTGGCATGTACCACGCGGGCGAGTATGATCTGGCCGGTTTTGCCGTCGGGATCGTCGAGAAGGACCGGCTACTGACCGGACAGGAGGTACGAGCCGGTGACCGCCTGATCGGCTTAGCCTCCTCGGGACCGCACTCGAACGGCTACTCACTGATCCGGAAGATCGTGGAGCGTTCCGGCGCCTGCTTGACTGACGACGTGGCGGATCAGACCTTGGGCGATTGGCTGCTCGCTCCGACCCGAATTTACGTGAAGCCTTTGCTGGCTCTGCTGGAACGTATCCCGCTTCGGGCGATCGCCCACGTCACCGGAGGCGGTCTCACCGAAAATCTTCCGCGGGTGCTGCCGGACGGGGTCCGGGCAGTGATCGATCCGGGCGCGTGGACGTCGCCCCCGATCTTCCGCTGGCTGCAGCAGCAGGGGAACGTGGAACAGGCGGAGATGTTTCGCACTTTCAACTGCGGGATCGGTATGATTGTCGTCGTACGCCGTGAAGATGAAGCCCCCGCGCTTACTGAACTCCAGAGTCTGGGTGAAACCGCTTTTGCGATCGGCGAAATCATCTCCGGAGACAGCGGCGTCAGTTATGTCGGCGAACGCTGATCTCGCCCTCTCGTCCACCGATTAACGCCCCTCGAAAAGCAAACGCTATGGAACTGTCTGTCGTAGTCCCGGTGCATAACGAAGCCGAGAATATCGAACCCCTAGTCGCGGAGATCGACACCGCGCTCGAAGCCCTGCCCGATCACGAGATCATTTACGTCGATGACGGCAGCACCGACCAAACCATGGCAGTGCTGCAGGGGCTGACGCGGCGTTCCCAGCGACTGCGCGTGCTTCGCCACCGCCAGTGCTGCGGCCAAAGCACGGCCTTGCTGACCGGCATCCGTGCCGCGCGCGGGGCTATCGTGGCCACGCTGGACGGGGACGGGCAAAACGACCCCGCGGATATCCCGAAGCTTTACTCGACGCTGATAGCGGGCGAGACCACTGACGGGTTATCGATGGTGGCGGGCTACCGCGCCAAGCGGCAGGACACCGGGTG
>JALORT010000338.1 GCA_025458755.1 Methylotetracoccus sp. | reverse complement strand
CCCGGAGGCGTTTCTGATGGGACTCATCGAGCAGTACCTGTTCGCAGTGCTGCACGACATCGTATTCACCTCGCTGTTGCATGAGCATCAGCGGCGTGTGCAACACCTGGACGGCGCAACTCAACGGCTGGAGCAAACCCTCGAAGACCTCGGCCGGCAAAACAACGCCCTTCGCCAGGAAGAGATCACTGAAGAGCTGCAGGTGATCCTGCTGGGCGCGGACTTGGTTTCACCGGGCTAGAGGGTACGAATTTCCCGCCTGGCGTTCCATTCTGACCATCGCTGCGACCATTGTAGCGATTTGGAGCGCGCCAAATCACGAGCCAGGGGGGAACGCAGGATCGCGACTCGGCTGCGTCAATGTCGGCCAAAACGCCGCAGCAGTCCGGTGACTTCTTCGCGATCGTGATAAAGCTGCTTGAAGCGGAGCCGGTAGGACAGTCCAGCCGTTGCCAATGTCTTGTCGATGATCTGACGGCAGCGTTTCACCTCGTCGTAGCGCTTCTTCATCGGCAGCTTCAGGTTGAATATAGTCTGCCCGCACCAGCCTTCCGCGACCCAGCGACTCACCAACGAGGCGATTCGGGAAGGCTGTTCGACGACATCGCAGACCATCCAGTCGACCGATCTGGGTGGTCGGTATCGAAAGGCGTCGGCGCGCACGTGTTCAACGAGTCCCGAATCGAGCAGTTCCGTCTGCAGATCACCATTATCGACCGCGAAAACCCGAAGATGGCGTTTCACCAACTGCCAGGTCCAGCCACCCGGTGCCGCCCCAAGATCGACCGCCGTCAATCCTGGCGCCAGGAATCGTTCCTGTTCTGGAATGAATAACAACAGGGCTTCCTCGAGCTTCAACGTGGAACGGCTGGGTGCGCCGCGCGGAAACTTCAGCCGCGGTATGCCCATCGGCCATGGAGCGGCATGGCCGGGCAGCGACGTGCCCAGGTACACCGATGTCGACGTCAGGAAAAAGAGGTGCAGCCGCACCGCCGACAGATCCGGCGTGAAAAGACCCGCGGATTCGGCTGCTCGGGTGAACGGCGCCGTGAACTTGCGCGTGAAGACATTAAGCGTCTTCGCCTCATTGGTGTCCGCCGTTTCCAGCCACACGGACGAATAAGGCCCGCCGAGCAACCGCGCCTGTTCCAGCAGCGGGGTGATGCGGTCGGTTGCCGGCAGTCCGTCCGCGAGCAACGGATTCGAGATCAGCTGGCGTGCAAAAATCAGATCTGCGTAAGCAACCGTGGCGTGTCCAGGTTGTGCTGCTGCCGTGTTGTCGTGGCCGCGAAAAACGACGAAACCGGAGCCTTCTTTCGCTTTGATATGCCCGTCCATGCTCGCCGCGGCGGTCTGCTCTCGAATTTCCGCTGCGCATTCCTTTTCGAAACCGGGACGACAGTACAGCAGAAAGCCGCTGCTGCCGGGAACAGTGAGGAACGTCAAGTCTTTACGATCTTTGGGAATGTGCGTTATGGTCGCGAAACCGCGTGGGCCCGCTGCTCTGCGGGCTCCCCTCCGCATTGTACGCCAGACATTCATGCCGCCGTGACCGACATCGCAATTGAGCTTGACCGAGTCAGTAAGAGATTTTGCCGCACGATGTCGGCATCCCTGCGGCACGGCTGCAACGACCTGATCCGCCGGCTCGTCCGCCGCCCCGCGCCGACACAGTTGCGGACTGACGAGTTCTGGGCGCTCGAGGATGTTTCAGCCACCGTCGTCAGAGGTGAATGTCTGGGACTGATCGGCCCGAATGGCGCAGGCAAAAGCACGCTGCTTAAGTTGGTCAATCGGGAATTGCGCGCCGACCGGGGCCGAATCCGCACCGTCGGCAGGATAAAGGGGCTTATCAGGCTTGGGAGCGGACTACTGCCTTTGTACACAGGCCGGGAGAACATCTATGTCAAATGTGCCGAGATCGGCTTGACCAAACGGGAAACGGATGTCCGCCTGGACGACATCATTGCGTTCACCGACCTGCATGACGCGCTGGATCGGCCGGTGAAGCACTATTCAGAAGGGATGTATGCCCGCCTCGAATTCGGCATCGCGACTTGTGTCGCCATGGACATCCTGTTGATCGACGAAGTTCTCTCCGTCGGCGACATCGCCTTTCAACGACGCTGCCTGGACCGCTTGAACACTCTGAAAGCGCAGGGAACCGCTATCCTGTTCGTATCCCACTCCGAAATAACCATGCGCGCCGCCGCGGACCGCTGTTTGCTGTTGTTTGACGGCAAATCGCTGGGTACAGGTTCCCCGGATGCATTGCTCTACAAGTACTATGATGCCGTCGGAGTTCTGAACAGGCCGCTGAAACCGCTCGGCATGATACCGCCAATGCCGGAGGATTTCGACGGCAGGGCTGTTCCGACCGGACTGCGCGCCCTGAGCGCCGTTCCCGGGAATACGTTGAGGGCGGCGCCCGGCGACACGGCCGACTGGGTTCTGGAGTACCGGAGCCACACCGTCACCTCGCCACCGACGCTGGTCATTCAATTTTGGAACACCGCCGACATTCTCGTCGCCACACTGGATTCTCGACGGCGGGATCGTTTCTTGAATCTGCGCGAGGGGCACGGAGAGATCGCCATCCATATTCCATTCCTGCCGCTTGCGCCGGGCTTATACCGGATGGCCGGCGGCTTCGCGAATGGTGAAGCCTTCATTTCTTATCGACGACAACTCGCGATGCTGCTGGTCACCCAAACGGGCTATGCCCGTTACGACGGACTGACATGGATCGATGCGGAGCTGTCGAGCCGGTAAGCGCTTGAGCTCGGCGACAAAGCCCCCTACTCTTGTTCTATCGCTGCCAACCCTGTCGAAATGAACCCCAACATGCCCATCGATATCCCCCGCACCCTAGTCAACCAAATTCTGCACCATGCCCAGGAGTTTCCAGAGCGCGAGGTCTGCGGACTGATCGGCGCCAGGAACGGCATTCCGACGCAGTGCTACCCGGTCACGAACGTAGCCGCACATCCGGAATGCCGCTTTCTGCTGGACGCCCGCGAGCAGATCAACGCGATGCGCCTGATGCGCGAACGCCGGGAGGATCTGTTTGCCATCTTTCATTCCCACCCTGCGGATACCGCAGAGCCTTCCAGTGTTGATCTCCAACAAGCCGACTACCCGGATGCCCTTTACCTCATCATTTCGCTTGGCACCAAGGGCGTTTTGGAATTGCGGGGATTTCGGCTGCAAGGGCCACACCAGTTCGAGGAGGTTCCGCTTCGGCTGCAACCGGCAGAGTAGAAGAGTAGACAGCCCGCGTTCGGTGCCGCATGCACCATCGCGGCAAATCTCATGGGCCATGGTGCCCGCTCGGGAAATGACGACCGCTGATGAATATCGTCGTCTCAGGACACCGACGCAGCAGCCGTGAACAGCGCGACGAGTCGGGCAAATCAGAGCCGGCCTGCACCCCCGAAACGGGTCGGCACAAACGGTCTGGGCGCCATCCCTCGATGCATCGACGGCGCGAAAGTCGCCTTGACCCATTCCTTTTTCCCCTCTAGCGGCGTGGTACGTA
>JALORT010000337.1 GCA_025458755.1 Methylotetracoccus sp. | reverse complement strand
CCGCTGCACTGCCGAGGTGGCGAAACTGGTAGACGCGCCAGACTCAAAATCTGGTTTAGGAAACTAAGTGTCGGTTCGATTCCGACCCTCGGCACCACATCCACTTGTTGCTCCGCTTAACGCGAATCGCAAGGACCGGGTCCGCGGGGTTCCAGCCATTATCACGTCCTCAGGCCGACCACACGGTCGCGCTGACGCCGCATATCGGATCCCAGCGCAATAAGATCGAGCGGGTTTAGCCCGACATCTTCGGATAGGTGGCAGATCATTTACCGCCTCCGGCCGTCGTTCTCGCGACCGTCTTCACATGTCTGCAGAATACCAGCGCGTCCAGAGCTGGCCCGGGGCGAAAAATGAGTTCCCCGACCCCTGCTCCGGCGCCGAAAAAAAGGCCCGAGCACGACTCATCACAAAGCGAACTCGTTGCCCATGCTGCAAACCGGGCATTTGTGCCGCCCGCCGACGCCGTCCTGTTCCGCCGCCCGCTGCGGCTCAGCGGTCGGTCATTGCGATGATGGCGCCGGCCGCTCCAAGGACCGCAGCGCTTTTTCCCCGTCCCGGATAACCTGGGGTGCGAGGCGCGTATTTCCGGCGGCTTCGCTGTAGTCCTGGCCGCTCGCCAGACACCAGCGCGCAAAGTCCTTGACCACTTGGAACTGCGCGTCATCGCGATAGCCGCCTCGGATCAGCATCCAGGTAAAAGTCACGATCGGATAAGAAAACTCCCCCTCCGGGTCCGGAAAATAGCCCAGCCGATTCGGCGGCAACTTGACGTTCAGCAGTGTTTCCAATCCACTCGTTCCGGTCGGTTGCACGAACGTGCCGGCTTTGTTCTGCAGCCAGGCCATCTCTAGCCCGACATCGCGCGCCGCGCCATATTGCACGTAACCGATGGAATAAGGCGTCCGCTTGATCAGGCCCGCGACGCCGTCGTTTCCAGGCGCCGGAAGGACCGCGCCGGGCCAATCCAAGACTTTCACCCCAAGATCGTCAGCGCTCTTCGGCTGCCGGTTGCCGAACCGACCACGCCAAGTGCTGTTGATCGCCGCCAGATGGTTGCTAAAAGCGAATGTTGTGCCGCTACTGTCTTGGCGCACCACCACGGCGATGTTGGCACTGGGCAGCTTGGCGCCCGGATTGGCCGTCTGGATGCGGGCGTCGTCCCATTTCAGCGGTTTGCCGAGAAACAGATCCGCATAGAGATCCCGCGGCAGCTTTAGGTCGGTGGGCAAACCGTCGGGATTGTAGGCCAGTACGATAATTCCGGCGGTTATCGGAATCTGGATGGCGCCGCGGCTCGCTTCGTCCAGCACATCAGACTTGATGCCGGCGTCGGTGCCGGCAAAATCGACCTCGCCGGTCAGAAACCGCTTTTCACCCTCACCGCTCCCCACGGCTTGGTAATCGATCCGCACCTCGGGACGTCGCCGGCTGTATTCCTCAGCCCACTTCTTCATGAGCGGCGCTGCGAACGTTGACCCGGCGCCGGTGATGGTGCGCGCCTCGACGGGCGCCGTCTGCGGCGAGCAGGCCGCCAGGATGGCAACGAACACGACCACGAACGCGGCAGTCCACGGGGAAAAAAGGTGGTGCGGGTTGGTTTTCATCACTTTGCTTCCCAGACAAACAGCGAATACGCCGAGGATCTAAATCGTCATGCTACCTGCCCCATGTGACGCTCGCGTTACGGCGATGGAACGCATTCGTCTGTGGTTTCCCCGGTCAGGCCCTTCCTGGTCGCTGGACGCCCTTGTAGTTGACAGCCCGCGACAGTGCCCCATCCCAAACCCAGTGGAAGTTGCAACATCGAACCACCGTCAGGAACACAAAACACGCTTGTGCGGCTCGATCGCCAAACGTGGGCTAAGCGCGAATTCTCAACCGCAACACCGGCTGTCCGCTTGGACCGGAGGGCATTTCACCGATCCATAGGAGCAAAACACGCAACAGTCACCGGGCTTAGGCCGCAACAGCGCGTGGCAGTGAGTACATTCGTAGAACCATTGGCAGGCATCGGTACGCATGTTTTCCGTCTTGGCATAGCCGCAGCGCGGGCAGGTCAGCGTCGATTCCAACGTGACCTGACTCATCGGGCATCACCGTTGAGGGCAGAGGGATAGCCGGCCTCCGCGGTCGCACGCGTCAACCGCGCCGACGTGGCCACCGTATCCTCGAACGCCACCGTGGCGCACCGGAAAGCGAAGTCGACAGCGACGTTCGAGACGCCCGGAACCTTCTCCAACGCCTTCCGTACCGTAATCGGGCAGACCGGGCAATTCATCGTTGGAACCGACAAATCGATGGTCTGCTCCGCCGCGAACAGTGCTGAAGCCGATAAACTCCCGAGCAATGTGAGGGTCGTCTTGTTCATCATGGTTTCAGTGGTTTAGGACAACGGGGCGAACCGGGGGAAGGCCAGCAGCAGCAGCGCGGGCACCGCGACCAGCCAGAAGATGTGCCGCTGGCGCTGCCGCGGGCTGCCGTCGACCGGGCAGGCGCTCGATCCGCAGTCGTCAGCTTTGTGATACAGTTGATGCCACGCCTGCACCAGCAACAGCGCGGTGATCCGCAGTCGGACCGATCAGCTTTCGGCCGACGACCTGCCGCCCGAAATGGGCCGGACGGCGGGAGCGGTCGATGCCGCGCCCGAACCGATACCCGTTGCCGGAGACGAGCGGGCTCGCATTCTTTTCGCCCGGGATAAAACCGGCGGCAACCGACTGCAAGCCGCCAAACTGCTCGGCATCAGCCGGGCTACGTTCTATAGACGCCTCAGCGAACTTAAAATCGTCTTATCGGATAACTTGTAGCGCCGGCCAGTTCAGAACCAAGTAAAAAACCAAAACTCCCAGCGCATCTCCGATCCAACGCGGGCAATACAGCCGAATGCAAATTGCTCGCTCGGTGGGCTGATGCTTCAGCGCAGGCTCAAGATCCACTGCACCAGTTGCTTGGCTTCCTCGGCGCTGACCTGAGGATTCGGCGGCATGGGCATTTGACCCCAGACACCGCCGCCGCCTTTCACGACCTTCTCCGCGAGCTTGTCGGCGACATCGGGCTGTCCCGCATATTTGTTCGCCACGTCCTTGTACGCCGGACCCACGATCTTCTGTTCGATACCGTGACAGGCTAGGCAATTCTTGCTTTGCGCCAGCTGTTCGTTGGCATTGACATTAACGGAAGCCACCGCCAGTCCGGTCGATAGCGCGAGAATGAGTGGTTGTTTCATGCTGACAAAAGGCCGACGACGGTTTCATTGTCTTCAGACATCATGATGGCGTCAACGAACAAGATGCCGGCGCCTCCTGGATGGCGAGATGCTCGTCTCCAAAGAAAAGCAGTCCTTTGCGATTCAGAACTCGAAGGTCTGTCCCTGAACGACGAAACCGGCGAAACCAGCCGTTGCGGCATCGGGGAGTGGGCCATCGGCATAATGGTATAGCCACATTTTCCGCCGCACGGCGTCGGGAAGTCCGCACAGATCTTCAAAATGCGCGTGGACTCCCGATTTCCATGCGGACGTTTCGCAGTCTTGGAAAATGATATCCG
>JALORT010000027.1 GCA_025458755.1 Methylotetracoccus sp. | reverse complement strand
GCCCGATCCCCAGCAGCCCGGTCGACTCGGTCGATACCTCGCCGCAGGTGGCACGACTGCTGAACGGAAGGTCGTTCTCGAAAGACACCATTGCCTGGTTAAATTTGTCCAGTCCGGCGCGCAACTGGGCATAGGTCCTGGGTATATTGCGGCCGCGTGGCGGCAGCCGCTGCACCCGAGGCCCCAGGAGCGCCGCCGCGAGAACATAGAGCTGCGTGGCCTGGTTGATCGTTTCGATGGTGTCCTGGTGAAACAACTGGTCGCCCCAGGCAATCAGGTTGTCGATGTACTTCATCACCACCGTCTTCTGGTAGGCGATGCGGCGCAGCCTGGCGACGCGATGCGGCTGGAAGGGGTGCGCCTGCAGATCTTCCCACTGAGCGACGGCGTCCACGTTCCCCTCATTCAGCGCCTTGAGCATTTCATCGAGCCGCTGGGAATATGCTTCCCGAAGGGGCAGCACGTTCCAGTAGCTCTGCGGAACTGAATCCGCCGTGGTACCTGCAGTCGGGTTGAAAATGTAGTGGAACCATCGCATGGCTTCCTCGAAGCGCTGATTCTTGCTCAGTCGAGAGGCTATGAGCAGCGGCACATGAAAGAATACTTCCCAGTTATAGTTGCTGTATGCACCCGTAAACGTGAAGTCAACGTCGTGAGCCGGCCAAGGCGTCTTTACCGTCATCCAGTCCGGATCATACGCGTCCTTGAAGCTCGTCACTTTTGGGAGGCTCGCGGCTTTCTGGCTTTCTATGTTCAGAAGGCCTGGTACGCCATATCGATTTAAGCGCCGCTGAAACTCAGCCGTGTATGGGTGGAAGAAGGTCTCGAATTTGAATTCGGCCGGAGACCAGGGTGCATAGAGAGCTCCCGGATGGATCACCCCATGTTTGAAAATCTCGGCGGCTATCGAGAGGCCTGAGGGCTTGGCCGCGTCAGTTTTTAAAACAGTGCGTGTCTCAGTCGCTGCGATGCTTGCACGACCGGACAACCAAGGGTTTGCCTTGGCGCTCAACTTCGCAAACGAAGCCTGAAGGGCGACACCGCTTTCCTTGTCGGCGGCAAGGGGTCCGCTTGCTTTCGCTCCTGCCAGGAAGGGTTGAACCTTGGTGGTAAGAAGGCGCTCGACGTCAGACTGCTCGGAACTGGACGGGAGGACCAGATAAGCGCGGGGGCCTTCCTGCACGAAGAAGTAGGCGTTTAGCGTAAAGGGTTGCGAACCGGGAGAGTAGAGTTCGATCATGTTCGCGCTTCTTGCGAAGACGGGGATCGATTGATCCGGGCTTGCAACTGGCAAAAACTGGAGATCCTGACTGCTTGCCTCCAGGAATCCTCTGGAATAAGTTTTCGAGGTGTTCGCCTCGCTTGGTTCCACTTTACCGTTGTAGTTCAGAAACCGAAGGCTACCGAATCTCTTTTCGATCGCAATATAGGAGGCGGTTTTTGATGTCGGGGCTCCCCCGACGGTGCTGACTGTGGGGTTTGATCCTGCACCTCCCTCCATCAGTGCGAAGACAATTTTAAGTTCGTCGCCTCTGATTTCCACGTTCATTCGAGCGGCCGGAGAAGCTATGGCCACCGAGTCTTTATAGGGCGTCATATGCTTCGACGTCCATTTACCCTGACGATATTCGCTCCATGCCAGCCGCACAACGGAATATTTGGTCTTCGTATCCATGTCCGCTTTTTCGGTGATCACTTTCCAAAACACATAAAGCCGCCGGTTCCAGATCACCGGCAGCACCTCGTCGGCCTGAATGTCCAGCGGAACCTGCTCCCAAGCCGTCCAGTAACGATAATTGGGATTGACCGTAACCAGCTGGCGGTAGTAGAAACTGCGCGGCGTGGCGAAGGTGTGCCCGAAAACATGCAGCACGCTCTCGCGCCGCTCGTCGGCTGCAAAGTCGGTTTGCTCGTACAACCCGCAGATCTTTAGTTGCGAAACCGTATCCAGCTTCTCTAGGTAGTTACCGAGGGCGCTCTCGGCGCTCTCGGTCGTCACCTCAGCCTGCAACAATTCGGCCTCCAGCTCACGAAAGAAGGGGCTCTTGTCGTCGCGCAGCTCCGGCTCGATCCAGTTTTCCGGATATAGGAAGACTTTGAGATTGGCCTCCCACACCCGGTAATTTTGCATCCACTGCCAGCGGCTGCCGTCGATCATCTTCGGTGACACCTGCGGCCCCTCCAGGTTCATTCGACAACGCTGAACAAATATCTGCACCGAGGAAATGGCCTGTTTGATGCGCGAAGTCTGCATGCAGGGACTCATTTCGACGTCGATCAGAAAATGCTCAAAAAGCTGGCTGGGGTCGGTGTAGCCGAGCCGCGGCAACAGGTAGGCAACCAGAGCCGCACGCTGGCTTTCCCGCAGTCGATCGGCAAGAGGACGGGCGATTTCGAGCCATGCTTCATTGTCGTATTTAGCCTTGAGCGCGCGCTTGGCCTCCTGCGCGGCGTCCCGTGCCTGCTGCATCGTCGGCGCATGGGTCGCCCAGCGGAAAACCTGTGCCGCGGGTACTCCAAGTTTGACCCATAGCCGCATTGCCTCCACCATTTCAAACAGGGTCGCAGGATCCTTGTAATCCAAATTTTCGAGTATCCCCGCCAATTCAGCGAACACGGCAGAATCCCATCCCATAGCCCGCACCAGGGCCGTATGAGCCTGTTCAACCGTTGCTGCGGTGAAGACATCCAGCAGCGCCGCTGGATTGGCTGAGGCGGCCATGCGCAGGGCCGCAAAATCGCTCCAGCGCGTCCAGGCAGCGAAAAGGATACGCTGATCGGCGGAGTCATCCCCCACCGGCAACGCGTTCAAATGCAATGCATCAGCACGGTCGGGGTGAGATAGGTGGGCGATCTCGCGCGGTGTGAGAATCGAGCCGCCTACGATCAAGGATGCTTTGTGCAATCTGATGCAGGAATGTTTTGCGGCAGTTACGACATCTCTGCGTGCGGTTGAGTAAAGACGGTATGACGGGACAATCTCCGCCGGGATTGCAGGGCCGCTCCAGCGCAATTCGATCAAGGCTTGGGCCGTGTGGTTGGCGTACTCCAGTTTGAGATTGTAATGCCTGCCCGCCTCGAGGTCGACCGCCTCTGCGTATTCGACGGGCATGCTATCCTCTTGCTGCTCGATCAGCAGATTGCCGTCCAGGGTCAGCGTTGCGCTGCCGCCGGCCCGCAGATGAAAGAGGTAGCGCTGCGTCCGATCCGCCAGCAGCGTTCCCTCCCACCGCACGCTAAACCCATGCCGGGCATCCCACCGGAAATCGACGACTGGATCCAGCCGGATCTCTGACAGACCGTTCCAATTTTCGTTGCCGAAATAGGCAGCCGTCAGCCCGTCTCCAACCAGCGTGAGAAAATCGGCTATGGCCGGGAGGGATCTTTCCGCGTCGGCGCCCAGCGGGACGACGCCGTTGGCGCCTTCCAACAGCAATGCGGCGGTCGCAGGCTCCAGGTTCATCGCATCGGCCAGGGTCTGTTTCACGAAAGCCCGCCCCAAGGCATTGCGTAAATGGGACAACGCACCAGCCATGAAGGTCTTGAACTTGTCCGCGACGCGTTTTGGATCGGGGTTGCCGTCGGCATCGAAGGAAGTCAGCTCCAAAACCGACGCTTTCAGATCCGCCTCGGCCGTCTTCCAGCCTAGCCGATTCACCAGCGTTTCATGGAGCAGTTCACGCGGCTGGTTGTAGAGGGAATTGATTGCCTTTTGATAGTTTTCGTCACTTGAAAGAGCCAAGAGGGCAGCCTTTTCAGTATCGATCAACCACCCTTCAGCCGTCAGCAGATGACTATCCTTTTCATCATAAGCGACCTTGCCTTCAGGCAGCGCTACCCCCGCCGGCAGCTTCGTCAGCGGTACGGTAAAGATCCGGGTGCCGGCGATGAGCCCGGTGATCTCCTCGACGATGTGGGCCTCGAACAGCAGGCCCAACTTTGTGCGTGTTACCTCACCGATAGGGTCGTCGACGGGAATATTTTCGGCGGCAATACGGACCAGACCGTCTCGGATAGTCGAAACCAACAGATCGATTGACGCATCGCCGGGGGATAGGTTGGAAGGATCATCTTCCTGATTGCTGAACAGATAGCTCAGGACGGCCGGAGCGAAGCCTGACCGCTTGACGCGGTCGACAAGCCGCACGAAGCGGATTGTCCGCGCCGGATCGATGTCATTGAAGCCGCCGTTAGAATCCGACAGGGCGCTGAACGGCCTCTCTCCGGATAAGGTCAGAAGAGCGATCAGATCTTTTACCGCTATTTTCAAAGCGCGTGCCAGCGTCACATGACGGTACAAGGCAGTCGCGGTCGCCAGGGTCAGCGGCGCCGCATCGCCCGCCAATCCATTGTGTTCCCGGATCATTACCAGATCGGCGGCGCGGGTTCGGAGCCCGGCCAGCAGGGCCGGAACATGATTGTTGATCTTCAAATCGGCTGCGGATAGATATTCACCCTCCACCGGCGCGAACTCAGGATCAATGTCGCGCACGGCTTTATTCAGGAATAGCTTGCCGTAGAGGGCGTCGGGTCCTGTTACGGGAATGATACCCCAGAAGCTGAGCATCTGTTGCGGCGCGAGCTTCAAGATCGCCTGCAATTGGACAATCTGACCCAATTGGCGCAGGAGGGCCGGTGTGATGTCGGGCGCCTGGAGCGCGACCATGGCCCGTTCCACGTCCGGCATGCTCCAGCCGATTTTGCACCAAAGCCGTAAAAAGCGGTGCAGCCGATGCAGCTCGGCCTCTTCAAGCAGCGTGCCGTCAAGATGCTGCAACCGTGTGAGCGCCAGATCGCAGGCCGAGTCCGGCGCATCCAGCACGATCAATTTGCCCAGAGGTTCGAAGTGCTCCTCAGCCCAGGCCGCCGCATCATTGAGCGTCATTCCGGCACCGGCTAAAGCCTTAAGCGTTTGCGCACTTGGATCGGCAAAGTTGTTCCCGACGAGCCTGGACAACTCCCCGTATGAGATGGGCATGCGCTCGAAGGTCGATAGAGCCTCGCCTTGAGGCCGTGCAGGATTGATGTAGCGCACACGCAGCAGTTCGATCAGCTCGATGTAGGTGACGCCGGCTCTCGCCAGAAAAGTCGGCACATGGGTCAGCCATTCGACCCAAGACGGCGACCGCTTTCCCGCCGCGCCCCATGTGGCCCCGCCGCCGAAGAGTGTGAACGCCATGCCAGAAAGATCGCGATCAGCCAATCCTACGAAAAAAGCCGGCACCTCCAGACGATGCCACGTGCCGGGCTCCGGCAGTGGACCCATGTAGCGGCAGCTTGGCGTGCCTTCGACGCCCAGCTTAATCAGGGTTTTGCTGGGCCCCCAATAGGCGCGATGCTCCCAGGTTCCGTCGCTCCACTGGAGCATGATCTGCTGCGGCAGATTGGCGGGGTCCAGGAAAATTTCGCTGAACAATATATCCTCTTTCTCTACCGTCAGTTTGACCGCATCAGGCACCTTATCGAAATAGTGCTGATGCAAACCGCCCGTGACCATGGATGCATGGGTGAGGACACCGGAATCCGGCGGTGGATTTAAAGCGGCAAAGACCCAGGTGTCGTTGAGGATATGTTGCTGCGCGCCGGCGGGAACGGCGCCGGCGATCCAGGCGGTGTCAGCCGGCGGCATTGGCATTTCGAAGCCATAATAGTCCGAAACGGATTGAGTTGCCGGTGTTCCATCAAATTGCTCGCCTGTCAGAACGGTGAATTCACGTTCGGCTATCTTAAGCGCCTCGACATCCCGCGCGCAGCCGGCCGCCTCGTCGCTCTTCTTGCCAAATACAGTCATCACCTCATGTCGACTGGTACCCATCTGCTCCAGCGCGAGGCGCAGTGCGGTGATCGGCTGGTTGAACGGCAAGATAAACGGATATACTGCTGCGTCCAGCACTTCGTATGCCTGATCGCGCGTGTTCTCGGGATTGGCAGCCAACTCGGCGGCGGTGACACCGGCTGAGCTTTCGTTCGGCAGGGGAACCGGCGGGCTCAACGGGGCGCCCCCTGCGTCGGTTTTTTGCAGCGGAAGCGTCTGCTCGAAGGCAATGTAGCTCTCCAGCACCTCATTGACCAGATCCACGTAGGGCAGGGTGGTGTTGGTGTTCTCACACGAAAGCTGGATGTGGGCCAGATCGGGGCGCCGCCCCACGATCGGTTTTCCGTCCGGCCACTTTTTATTGCTGTTTCCGATCAATACGTCCAAGGGCGTGACGCCCGGGATTTTCGGGTCGAGGAACTGCAAAAGGTCAACGAGATACGCCGCAGGGCTATAGATTGAGCGACAGTGCTCACAATCGCACAACTCAAACGAGCCGAACAACGAAGCATAGTCCGGCCTGTTTTTGGCAATCACTTCCTGAATCTCTGTTTGTATCTTTGAGCTCATACGGCACCTCCCGGAATGTCGCCGTTGATCGCGTCATTCAGAAAAACAAATTGATGCACGGCTGCTGCACATATGTTGCGGGCCCGGTTGAGCAGCAGTCGCACCGTGGCTTCATCCAGCACCGCGCCCAGCATCTCCATGGCGATTTCGGGAGGGAGTTCGGCGAGTTCCCGCGCCGAGTCAACACCCGCCTCCACCAGCGCCCTCATCGACTCCGGACCGGTGCTTAATCGGAAAAGCCTCTGCAGCCTTTTGACCTGGTCGATCACCATGGGACGATCTGCTGTTTCAACCTCCTGCAGCAGACGCTCACCATGCTCGGCCACAAGGTCATCGATGCGACCGGCGACCAGGTCGAAATCGGCTGATCGTACCGCATCGGTTAAGAATCGGGATACGGCGGGCTGGACGCCGGCGAGTTGGGTCTGCGGCAGGCTTGCGACCATGTTCGCTACGGCTGCGGTCGAGCGGGCAATCTGCAGAGCCCCGGCCAGGCTGCTCGCGTAATTCGCCTTCCGCTCCTCGGGCTTGCCCGGCGCATCCTCCGGGATCGGGATCGCCAGGTCCGGGTCGTCGAGCAGCGCGCTCCATTTTTCCTTCGTATCCAGCTCGAACGCCAGCTCGCGCATGCTCGTTATATTCGGACGTCTGTCGCGGATGGCGTTTATCAGCGCCATGTTGTTCTGCGCCAGCAGCCCCAATTGAAAGCTGTATTGCAGCTTGGCGATCTTGTTCGGGTCGTCGAATCCGGGTTGGCTTTTCAGTTTGTCCCAAAACTCGGCGGGCGTCCCTTCGTGGTCCGAAAAGGTGCGCCATAGTGTGGCCTGGTCGTTGGAATTTGGCAGATCGGTGCCGACCAAATCCGCCAGCGACGGCGCGCCCTCTGCCGGGCGATAGGTCGGCAAGTAGCGCGCAAGAATGTCGCGGATGAACCTCACGGTTTCATCAAGACGGTCCGCAGGTTCGAAGGGGGGGATAATAGGTGGATCATTTAACGAGGCCTCCCTCAGTCCCGCGTAAAGTTCAGCGGTACTAAGCCGACCCAGTGCCAACACATCGAACGCGGCCCGGGTGCGGACCAAACCGTAAAAAACGGATACCGGCAGATCGCTCCGAAAGGGGTCCGCCGCCAGCCGGACCGCGGCGGCAAGCGCCTGGATCAGCGCCCGGCCGAACCCTGTCTCGCGCGCCACAAATGAAATGTCGCGGTGTTTCTCTTCGTCGAAGAGCTGCACTGCCGCGTTCACCAAGGCTTCGCGCCGGGCATCGGACGCATCGGCGGGAGCCCGCTCAGGCAGCAAGGGTTCGATGGCCTGAATCAGCCGCTCGTATTCGGATAGTTCTCGCTTGGGCTCGCCCCCCTCGATGACGATGCGCACCTCTTCCACCTTGCGTGCCTGGATCCCTAGAATCAGGTCATCGTCTGATACCAAGGTCTCCTCTGCCAACTCTTGGCCATCGGGGAGCCGGAAAATTTGAAACTTCTCCAGTGGCTGCCCGTCCTGGCTCAGAGCAAAAACAAGGTCGGGAGTGGGATCGGCTTCTGTTGGAGGAACGTCACCGGCCGCAAAATCGGACGTTGCGTAAGCGAATTCAAACCATCCGTCTTCTTTCTTGGTTGGAAGTCTCTTGGTAGGCCCATTCCCCAATGTCTGACCTGTGTTTGCGCCACCCCGCCGGAAGAACAGATCGCGATCGAAGACGCTGACCTGAATGTCGTTCAGTGGGCCGCTCGCATCCACAACCTGACCGCGGACGATGAGGGGTTTACGAGCCGGCACATCGCCCAACCGCAAATCGACCCGAACCCGTTGCCCGGGATCGTGCAGCGGCTGCGATTCGGCCAGGGTCGCGCCGGCGGCGTCGTAAACCTGGACGACCAGATCGATGACATCTTTAACCTTCAGCACGCCTTCGCCTGGGCGTGCATAGAGCGATGGATCGTAAAAGATGCGGTAAGCACCGTCGGTGTTAGTGTTGGCCGAGCCAAGATAAGCACCGCCGATATTCTCTCTGTCGAAGGCGAAGAGCAGGTTGCCTACAACTGCGCTGCCATCCCGGTTGGTGACCCGGCCCTCGACGAGGCGGAACACCTGCAGATCGAAGAGCCGCTCGTTGATGAGGTCGGCGGTCTGCTGGTCGACTTCCCCCGGCCGCTCCGCAGGCACGCCGAATTGGCCCTGTAACCGTCGCACGGATTCGGCCGTGCCCTCGCCGAAGCGGTTCTCGGCCCGTTCCTGCGGTGTGATCGGACCCCCAAAGTCGAGTTTATCGAGGGCGGCATGTAGGTCGGCGATATCGGCGCCCTGCTGGTTCAGTGCCAGGATCGGATGAATAGCTTGCATCGATAATATCTCCTTAAGTTGCGAACGGTGGCGGATCTCATCATTGGATCGTTTCCCGAGATCTGCACGTCGCCCTCGTTGTGCGACGGGTATAAGTCTTTATTCAGCGCGGATGCGTCAGCGATTCCGCACATTTCTTGAAGGTATTGTTGGGAGACATTCCTCGGTTTCTCGGACTACTTGATACCCGAAAAACCGAGGAATGTCCCCACTCACCCTCAAGCCAGCGTAAAAAAGTCATGATATCTATAAACTTATGGATGTCCCCGTCATTTCCTTCAACGGATTTTCATATTCACTCGTCAGCAGGACTTCCACAAAACTCCGATAGCTGTTTTTCACATCCGGGGCTTTACTGTCGAAAAAGCCAAGGATGAAGTCCGTCTTCAGCCAGTTTGGCGCCTCGATTTGGCCGACGTAGCTCCGGTAGCTGGACCACTTGTATTCCTCCGGTTTGGCGACTATTCCCGCCCGAACCGGGTTATGGGGTATGTAGCGGGAAAGCTCTGCTGCATATTCATCTGCCTCGACAAGTATTGCCTTGTATCTTCCCTGGAACAGGTGGCCGGCTCTCTTCCGTTTGACGTTGAAATACGTGATATATGCGCCATTGATGTGCCTCATGATCTGCGAAAGGTTGCCCGACGGTGTCTCCAGCAGCAGGTGGTAATATTTGCCCATCAGGCAGTATGCATGAATTACCGCTCCATAACGCACTGCTGCCGATCTGTTCACCAAGTTCTCAGAGCCTGGCCCCTTTCCTCCCTTCCCCCCTGACGGTTCCTTGGAACTCTAATTAGGCAAATGACTGACTATCTTCCGGTCAAGAGATCGAATGCCTTGGTCCCCGCCCAAACCAGTGGCAACACGGTGGCGACTGTCGCTATGCCGCCTCCGACGGTGCTTCCGGTGGCTGCTTCCACACGGCTTCCAATGTTCGCCGCGTGCTGCGTATAGCCGGGGTATACCTTTTCGATGCCATAGCCGACGGCAGCGCCGACGGCCGCAGAACCCACCACCAGCGCGCCTTCGCCGCCCGCCGAAGCCGCCAGCCGCACCGCCCCTCGCACACCCACCGCCGCAACTGTTTCGGTGACTTCGGCGGCGCCGGGCACGAATGCACGCAACAACACCCCACCTGCCGTAGTCGCGGCGCCGGCGACGACGGTTCGCGGGTTACGCGCAAAGTTGCGAACCGCACCCGCCGCGCCAGCCCGCCAGCCGCCCGCTGCTTGAGTGGCAGTCTTCGGTGCTATGGAAGGAGCCGATGCGGCAGGAGCCGGTGCCGCTACGCCCGAAGGCGCTGTCGGTTTCGGCGACGGCTCGGCGGGGGCGCTTGGGGCGGGGGCGGCAGCTGGCGGGGTAGTTGGTGCAGCTGGCGGATTTGCCAGACGAAGTTCCAACTGACCGGACGGCAGCGCGGGCGACGCTGGCGCTGCGGGAGCGGGCGCCACCGGATCGCGGCGACCATTGGCCAAAAGCTGCGCCCGATCTTGCGCGGCGATGTCCTTGACGGCCCGGGGCAATTGAGCGGCCGGCGGATTGGCGACCGGTGGACCAGTGTGCTTGCGCGCCGTGCGGACATATTGACCCGCGTTAGCTGCGGCAGCGCGTTCTGCCGCCTCCTGTTGGGACTGCTGATTGTTTGCGAGCCAGTTCTGCGGCCCTATCTTCTGCGCTGCGCCGGGAGGCGAGTTCCATTGCGGCGTATCCTTGTGATGCCCGGCCTCGTAGTCGTCCGGGTTTTCGTGAAACCACGCCGCCATGTTTTTAGTGTACCGCTGAATCGTTTCTTCCTGGGAGTACCCGCTATTGGTCGCGTGTGTGTCGATGTTGGTCTGCTCAATGAGGTGCAGTTGCGCGGGGGGCTTATCCTTAAGGCCGTTTGGGTCCACTCTGGAGATTGGCGATCCGGATGCGTATGCATACAAGTTGAGGCCGGCCGCAATCCCCGCAGGGTCGCAGCTTGTCCACCTCCCCAACCACGCCGCGTAGTACCTCGCCCCGTGGTAATACAACCCACTCTCCTCATCCCGCTCTTTCCCTGTATACCGATATCGTTTCGCCGTCTCCGTCTGGCTGCGCACGGCCTGGTACGTCGTGCTGCCATAGGGCGCGTACTC
>JALORT010000336.1 GCA_025458755.1 Methylotetracoccus sp. | reverse complement strand
GTTGGCTGGCGGGAATACAGATCCCATGTGGCCCCTAGATCAGCGGACGCGTACAGGATGATATCCATCGGCGTCGGCGAGTGCTGATTGACAGCGAACGGGATGGCGAAGACACTCTGACGGTGGTAGACCGGGGCCACCTGGCGTGAGGACATTGCCGTCGGGCGGTGCGCAACGGCAGTCCTTGGGTGATCCTGGTTTTCTGGCGATGGCGCTGAGTCCTGGGAGTGGGCAACGTTTGCAGCCGCCGTCAGCAACAGCAGCGCCATGCGGAGCACTCGGGCCCTCATTTCCCCCCTCCGTTGGTGAGCCGACACTTCTGCGCAAGGCGTAACGTAGATCAGATATCGGCACGCCGTCGCGCTGGGTTTCACGGAAAGTCCAACAATGGCGGAGATCCGTGCTCCGTTGCGCCAATCCGGCCAAGCGGGTTGTCCAGACAAAATCTGCGGGTTGTGAGCGGCACGGCGCTAGTCGTTCCCTGAACGCAGAGGGGGGCGAGGTTACTGCCGGGTCTTCGTCACGATCTCTCGGTACTGTCGCGCCAAGGATTCGATCCGGGCGAAATCGCCCTTTTCCACCGCCGACTTTTCCACCAACGAGCCGCCGATTCCGAGCGCGCAGGCACCGCAGCGCAGGAAGTCGGCGGCGGTAGTCAAGTCGACGCCTCCGGTAGGCATCAGCAGCACCTGGGGAAGCGGGCCATGCAGAGCTTTCAGGTACTTTGGACCCGTCAGATCCGAGGGAAAGATCTTCACGATATCGGCACCAGCTTCCCAAGCCGTCACCACTTCGGTCGGTGTCAGAGCACCTGGCATGACCAATTTGTCATACCTTTGACAGAGCCGAATTACCTCCAGGTTGGTATTTGGCGAGACGATGAATTCCGCACCGGCCAACAGTGCGGCGCGGGCCGTTTCGGCATCCAGCACGGTTCCGGCGCCCAGCAAGACCCGGTTTCCCAGCTTGTCGCGTACCCGTTCCAGAACCTGGACGGCTTTGGGCACGGTGAAGGTGACCTCCATGACATCCACGCCGCCGGCCAGGAGCGCCTGGGCGACATCGACCAGCAGATCGCCACTGCTGGCGCGGATGACGGCGACGATTCCGGTATCGAGCACTCGGGATAGTTGTTCTGACTTTCTCATTGCCTGCGAATTCTCCAAAAAACGTGAACCATGGCCAGTCATGCACCGTAGTGATTCTAACCGCCAGCGGGTCAAGAAGAAACCGAGCGGGTCGCGGATTGGAACGCGGGATCGCTGGGGTAACTTCTGTATCACCTGGAGCCAAAAGAAAAGGAGGTCGAATCTGGACTTGGAGCCGGACAACGCGCATAATAAGCCGTTGCTTGGTTTTCGAGAGGCTCGGGGGTCGTAGGCCGGAGACGGCGAGAAACGTTGACCATGGCGGAATTCTTACGTTCCACACCGGCGCAAGTCGTCATTTGGACGGCTGTGCTTGCAGCCATTTCGGTTGTGGCGGTCTATCTCGTCCTCGCTTTTCGCGGATTGCAGCGGGACGACGGGAAGTCGGCCAGCGATTTGTTGACGGAATTTCGCGACCTGCACGATTCGGGGGGGCTCAGCCAGGCGGAGTTCAAGAAAATCAAGTCGGTGTTGGGAGAAAAGCTTCAAGACGAGCTGGGTTCCGGTAGTTCGGATGATTCGGGTTGAAACTGCGGAGATTGTTGCGTCAAGCATCGCATTTCCCACAGTTATACCGATTGCTCCGAGTCCCGAATCTTCATTGGTCCCAGACGCCTTCAGCACGCGATATGGAGGTTACTAAGCAGATTTTGCAGCTCGACGTATGCGGACAGGGAAGCCACCTACAGCCAACTGCGAGAAGGATCGCAGACGGGCTGATTCGAGCAACACCTTAGAGTTTTCTCACCGCTTGTTTCGCCTGAAGAACAGGAGACGTAAGCGGCTTCTCGGAAAAGGAGTATGTATGCCCGGAGGAAAGGAGTTAGGTGGCGGTCGAAGAAGCGGCAGCACCACGAAGAAGAACGCTTTCTGCTCGTTCTGTCGCAAGAGCTACCGCGACGTCGGACCTTTGGTCGAAGGGCCGGGTGACGTCTACATTTGTGGTGAGTGCATCGATCTCTGCCAATCGATCCTCGAGCAGGAGAAACGGCGGCGCGGCCCCTCGAAAAAGCTGTTCAACGAGATCCCGACACCGCGCGAGATCGTCGCGCAGATGGATCAATACGTCGTTGGTCAGCAGCCTTCCAAAAAGGCGTTGGCCGTCGCCGTGCACAACCACTACAAGCGATTGTCGCTCAGCTGGCAGGGCTCGGATGTCGAAGTCGAGAAATCCAACATCCTGCTGATCGGACCAACCGGCTCCGGCAAGACGCTGCTGGCACGCACCTTGGCTCGGATTCTGAACGTCCCGTTCGCTATCGGTGATGCGACGACCCTGACCGAGGCCGGTTATGTGGGCGAAGACGTGGAAAACCTGCTGCTCAAACTGCTGCACGCCGCCGATTTCGATCTCGAAGCAGCTCAGCGCGGCGTCTTGTACATCGACGAAATCGACAAGATCGGCAAGACCAGTCAGAATGTGTCCATCACGCGAGATGTCTCGGGGGAAGGAGTTCAGCAGGCACTCCTGAAAATGCTGGAAGGCACGATTGCTAACGTGCCTCCACAAGGCGGTAGAAAACACCCCGAGCAGCAGTACATCCAGATGGACACCAGCGAAATCCTGTTCATCTGTGGCGGGACATTCGTAGGCATCGACGACATTATCCGCAAGCGTCTGGGGCGCCGGACCATGGGTTTCGGTCAGGCTTCGGGAACCCGCAACGAAGCCACCTCGGCCGAACTGCTCACCCAAGCCAATTCGGATGACGTTCTCCAGTATGGATTGATCCCCGAATTAGTGGGGCGGCTGCCGGTGGTCTCTGCTCTTGCCCCGCTCGATGAGCAGGGCCTGATCCAAGTGTTGACCGAGCCCCGCAACGCCTTGATCAAGCAGTATCAGAGCCTGTTCGAGATGGAGAACTGCCGCCTGGAGTTCACCGAGCAAGCTTTGCGGACGATTGCTCATCGGGCGCTGGCCAAAGGGACGGGCGCTCGTGGCCTGCGGTCGATCGTCGAGGAAGCCATGCTCGATATCATGTACGAGCTGCCTGACGAGGAAGAGGGAATTACCTACAGAATCGACGAAGGTTTCCTGTCCGGGCGAAACCAGGTAGTTCGCATGCCCACTCCACAGACCAAGAGCGCTTGAACCGCAGATGCATGGTTCTGTAGCCGCCTTCGCCAGAAGGTGGGACGCTGTCCAGAGTTCCGACCAAGTTCCGGCGAGGCCACTTGTTGCAAGTGGCCTCGCTTTTCTTCTTGGCGGGACGTCAATCCACAGCCAGCGCGTCCATCATCGCCAGCAACCGTTTCACCGCTTCGCCGGGCTTCTCCGAATGAACCACTGTCGCGCCGACCGCTATGCGCCGAAAGCCCGATCTGAGGACATCGGCCAGATTGTCCAGCCCGATACCACCGATGGCAAAGCTTGGCAGCGTCACTTCCGTGGCCACCTGTTTCAGAAACGCCA
>JALORT010000335.1 GCA_025458755.1 Methylotetracoccus sp. | reverse complement strand
TCGTAACGAACGCGTGGTCACCTTCTTCGACACTGCCGCAGGCCCGATGGCCTTAGTCCTCGTGGGCGCCATCTTCGTCGGCAGCATCGAAACCGTCTGGCACGGCGAAATCACGCCGGCTCCCACGCCCCGGCGACCACAAGCCTGGGATTACGGAATGTCGGGTCCTTCCCTGGAGCGCGGTGCCGAGATGGGCCGGTTCAACATGGGGTCCACCGTGATCGTCCTGTTCGGCCGTGGCGCCGCCGAATGGACTGCCGGTCTAGGCCCCGGCGACACCGTGCGCGTGGGCGAGCGAATCGGCGAGGTCTCGTGAAGCGCTCGCAGGCCGCCGCTGACCCGTGCGGGAACGGTCATCGTCTGGCTGCGCGGCGATGCCGTCGAACCCGCGCCTGCGCGCGAAAAATCTACCCGGTAACCAGTCCTACGCAGGACGCGGCCTGCGCTTCGTGGGTGGTACGCTCCTCACGCTGATGGCCTTACACCATGCGCTCCGATAAGGACCCACCCAAGAACCTCTGGACCTTGGCTTTGGGCGCGACCGGCGTCGTCTATGGCGACATCGGCACCAGCCCGCTGTATACGATCAAGCTAGTGTTCGGCGGCCCCCATCCGGCCGTACAAAGCCCGGAAAATGTGATGGGTGCGCTGTCGTTGATTTTCTGGGCACTGATGATGGTCATTTCCATCAAATACGTGTTGTTCATCATGCGCGCGGACAATCGCGGTGAGGGTGGGATCATGGCGCTGATGAGCCTTGCACTGCACCGTCGGCACCGGCGCAACCAGCGAACCTGGATCATGGCGATCGGGTTGTTCGGCACGGCATTGTTCTACGGCGACGGGCTGATCACGCCCGCAATCTCTGTACTGAGTGCCGTCGAAGGTCTGGAAGTCGCTGCGCCGGCTCTGCATCGATTCGTCGAGCCGATTTCGGTGGCGGTCTTGGTAGTGCTGTTTTCACTCCAGCGGGGCGGCACGACGCGAGTCGGCTTTCTGTTCGGTCCCGTGATGTTGGCGTGGTTCGTCGTACTGGCAGGTTTGGGACTTCGCAGTCTAGTGCAGAGCCCCGAAATCCTGGAGTCCTTGAACCCGGTTCACGCCGCTCAGTTCTTCGCCCGTCACGGTTGGCCGGGCTTCTTCATCCTGGGTGCGGTGGTGCTGGCCTTGACCGGCGGGGAGGCCCTGTATGCCGATATGGGTCACTTCGGCCGGAAACCGATTCGCCGCACCTGGTATTTTTTCGTGTTGCCGGCGTTGATGTGCAACTACCTGGGTCAGGGCGCGTTGATCCTGCGCCATCCCGAGGCCGTCCAAAATCCATTCTATCTCCTCGTCCCGGAGGGTTGGCTCTACCCGATGATCGCACTGGCCACCTTGGCCACCGTGATTGCCTCACAGGCGGTGATCTCGGGTGCGTTCTCGATCACGCGCCAGGCCATACAGCTCGATTACATGCCCAGACAGCGGATGATCCATACCTCCGAATCGGAAATCGGACAAATCTTCGTCCCTTCCATCAACCGCCTGTTGTTGATCGGCGTGATAGGACTCGTTCTGCTGTTCGAATCCTCATCGAATCTCGCCGCCGCTTACGGTCTTGCCGTGACCGGTGCGATGGCGATCGACACTATGCTCGCCTTTTTAGTCGCCATCGATACCTGGAAATGGAAGCCGCACTGGGCTGCACTGCTGATGGGCACCTTCCTGCTGATCGATCTATCTTTCTTCGGTGCCAATGTGCCGAAGATCCCGCACGGCGGCTGGTTTCCTTTACTCCTGGGTACCAGCGTCTTTCTGGTCATGTTGACCTGGAAACGAGGACGCGAAGCGCTGCAGCATAGACTGCAGATGGAATCTATTTCGTTGGGCTCATTCCTGGAAAAGATCGCGGAAGAATGTCCCTATCGCAGTCCCGGTACCGCGATTTTCCTGAATTCCCGTCACCTCAGTCTGCCGTTCGCACTGTTGAAGAATTACGAACACAATCATGTCGTGCACGAACGGGTGTTTCTGCTCACTATCGCGTTCCAGGATATTCCGTACGTGGCCGATAAAGATCGCCTGATGATCGAGAATCTCGAACAGAACTTTTTCCGCATCACCGCAAAATTCGGCTTCAAGCAGAGTCCTAACGTCCCGCGGACGCTGGCCCAATGTGCACGAGCCGGTTTGGTGATCGATCTTGACGAGGCCACGTTCTTTCTCGGCCGTGAGACCTTGATTCCTAGGCGTAAAGCGCGGTGGCGGGGCTTGCAGGAGAAGCTGTTCATTTCGCTGTTCCGTAACGCGGCCAGCCCCATCCAGTTCTTCCGTTTGCCGCCGCATCGGGTAGTCGAACTGGGAACGGTTGTCGCGGTCTGACGGTCCGCAAAGGAGTCGCCCCGACGCCGCTGCTCTCCCGCCGAGAGGCATTGATCCATGAAAACGAGCCTGCTGATGTGCATATTATCGAGCGTGCTGGCGCTGTCCGGATGCCAAGACGATCGGAGCGAAACCGAAATAACGGGCGACATCCAGGGAACGACTTACCACATCAAGATGGTTCTGCAAGGGCTTTCGTTGAATATCGGGGAGGTTCGGCGAGACATCGAGAACGCGTTCGAAGACGTCGACATAAAACTGTCCAATTACCGCGAGGACTCTGAGATTTCGCGCCTCAATGCGAACAAAACCTCGGAGTGGCTTACGGTGTCGCGGGAGATCGTGGATCTGATCGGTGTCGCGAAACAAGTCTCGGAACGTTCCGAGGGCTGCTACGACCTGACCATAAAACCGCTTTTTGATCTGTGGGGATTTTTCCGCCACGAGAACCGAGTGCCCCCGGATCGGGAGATCGCGCAGGCACTCCAGCACGTCGGCATGTCCAGGATCGAGGTCGATTCGGCAGGCAGTCGCCTCCGTAAACGTGACCCGGAGCTTCGGATCGATCTGTCATCAATCGCTCAAGGCTACACCGTAGGCGCAATCGCCAAGCGGCTCGAAGACCGCGGAATACAGAACTATCTGGTGGAAATTGGCGGCGAATTGAAAGTGAAAGGCAGCAAGACGGACGGCAGCCCGTGGCGGATCGCGATCGAGAAACCGACACCATTTCAGCGAGAGGTACAGCGGGTGTTGGAACTTCACCAAAAAAGCGGCACCGCCGTGATGACGTCCGGAACCTACCGCAACTTCTTCGAGCAGAACGGCCACGTCTATTCCCACATCCTAAATCCCGCGACCGGTCGACCAGTGACCCATAAACTCCTCTCGGTCACCGTACTGCACGAGGATCCCACCTGGGCCGACGCCTGGGCTACCGCACTCCTCTGCATCGGCGAAAGCGGAGCGGTGAAAATCGCGGAACGGGAGTCGCTGAAGGTGCTGTTGATCTACCGGGAAGGAAACGAACTGAAAGAATTCATCAGTCGCGACTTCCTGAATGCTCGGGAACCCGGCGAGGCCAATTGAACAGCCTGTGCGCGGCAGCGGCAGAGCATCGATGGCGGGGGGACGGGGTCGCGGCCCGATGGAGCACACATCACCGTCATGGCAGACAGGGGTTCTCTCCCTGGCAGT
>JALORT010000334.1 GCA_025458755.1 Methylotetracoccus sp. | reverse complement strand
CCCGCGTGTCCCCGTTGAGAAGATACTCGTTCTGGTTGCTTTCAACGATCATCTCAATGAACCTGTCCCTAATGATGACTCGACGGACTAATTGCCACCGGCAGCAAAAGCACCGGCGAAGATGGCGGTTTGGATGATGGGCATAAACGCTTGAACGACGCGCTGGAACTTGGTGATGTCGGCGGTGGCCACATACACAATGTCATTGGGCTTCAGCGGAAACCGCGTCGTCAGCACCAAGGTGTCCGGTTCATTCGCGTTGAAGTAGTAGACCAGCGGTTTGGTCTTGCCCCGCCGTATGACCAACACCCGCGTAGCTTCGGCAGTATCCTGATTGATGCCGCCGGATTTCTGCAGAGCGGACGCCAGCGTCAGTTCGCCCCGTTCGAATGCCGTGAGACCGGCAATCCGCACTTCGCCCATGACATAGATTTTCTTTCGGTCCAGAGTCGGCACATGGATCATGTCGCCGTCCTGCAACAGGATATTCTGCTCGATCTGTCCGCGGTCGTAGATATCGAGCAGGCTCAACGAAATCTCTTTGCCATGCCGACCGATGCGAATATCCTCAAGGTCGGGCTTGACTGTGGTACCAAGGGTGCCGCCTGCAACCGCACCGGTTCTCACCGCAGTGCCGCCGGCCAGATTGATCGCATCCAGCAGCCGCAGCGGCACGTCGGTGATCGCCACATCGCGCGGTTGCGCGACTTCACCCGAGATGTGCACCTTTTTGCTGCGAAAACCGATGACACGGACATCGACCTGCGGGTCCTGAACGTAGCGGGACAGCGCG
Source organism: Methylotetracoccus sp. (assembly GCA_025458755.1). Classification (GTDB taxonomy): domain Bacteria; phylum Pseudomonadota; class Gammaproteobacteria; order Methylococcales; family Methylococcaceae; genus Methylotetracoccus. Next base: position 2,773 of record JALORT010000334.1, on the reverse strand, counting down.
GCTTTGAGCATGTCCCGAATTTCTTCCGACGTCTTGCCCGCGACGTGCATCGCCCCGACGAACGGAAAAAACAGCACGCCCTGATTATTGACCCGGATTCCGGTTCCGGGATTTGCCGCAGCCGCCGGACCCGCCGCAGGATTACCGGCGTCGGCTCCGGCGGCAGTTCCTTGCAAGCTGAGTTCAGGGTGATCCCAGACGATCACCTGTAGCAAATCATTGCGCCCCACCCGGTAATCGTATTGGGACGCATCGTCCCTCCATTCGGGCGGAACCTCCCGACTCTTGGGCCGGGCACCCGCTTCCATTTTCGCTACCAGCTGCTCGTTGACGGGAATCAATATGTAGTTGTCTTCCTCTTCAGGCTCCGTCGGTGTAGCGGCACGAAAAACGCCTTCCGGCCCGGCCTTGACCTGAAGCCCGGGAGTGAACGCGCACCCCTGGATCAGCACCGGAACAAGGACCAAAGCGCTCGCTAGGAGCCGACGATCTTCAATCTTTCTAACCACCCACAAACCCCCCGATCAATACGTTCGAATGCCGACTTGAATGCCGATTCCGGTTCACCCATCGGGTCCGGTATCTCGAAGCCTTGCCAATGTCCCAACAGATACACGCGGCCCCGCGCAAAAGGCGCCATGCGCTCGATGGTCGATTTGTGCCAGTACTCCATGACCAGCACCAGATCCGCCTCTCTGAGCATCGCCGTTCGCAACGGGCGGGACCCTTGCCCCCCCACGGGGACCCCTCGCGCCTGCAGCAGCTGCGCGGAAACCGGATGAATCGGGTCGCCGAGCCGTGCCGAAATTCCTGCCGAGGCGGCCGTCCCCGGGAGGCCAAGCTGCTTCAACCGGTGATTCCATAAGGCCTCACCGATCGGGCTCCGGCAAATGTTCCCGACACAGACCATCAGTACCCGCTCGCTCATCACCGCTGCATCATGCGCTAGGAAAAATTCGAAACCTGACACCACCACCGGCGCGGAAGCCGCCGCGCGTAAGGAGTGAGCGCTGCAGGACGAGACGCGAGAACCAACCCTGTTTCCAGTATGGCTCATTCCATCGCCCTTCGCGGGTCGTGCGGCGGAAGTCGGGGCGCTATCCCCGCAGCCCGGATCGATCGCATACCGATCGGCAACAGAATCCCCGACGTCGGCCCTCATTGCCGTTCCACCATCCGCACCCGCTGCGTCACATTGCACAGCAACACATAGGGAATCGTCGCGGCGCAGCGCGCGATTTCTTCCACCGGCAGCCCCTCGCCCCACAAGGTCACGGTGTCGCCGACCGCGGCATCGGGACAGTCGGTCAGATCCAGGTTGATCATGTCCATCGACACGCGCCCGATCAATGGCACGCGTTGACCGTTCACCAGCACCGGCGTCCCGGATCGCGCATGCCGCGGATAACCGTCACCGTAGCCGATTGCCGCGATCCCCATCCGCGTCGGATGCGGGCAGATCCATTCCCCGCCATAGCCGACCGCATCCCCCGTCCGCAGCGACTTGATCGCGATCAGGCGTGTCTTCAGCGTCATCACCGGGCGGAGGCCTTCCTCGAGACCAGTCCGATCAGGAAACGGCGACACGCCGTACAGCGCGATACCGGGGCGTACCCATTCGCTGTGACTGGACTGCCAGCCAAGCAAACCCGCCGAATTCGCGATGCTGCGCTCGCCCGGCCCAACGGCGACTTTCCGGAACAGTTCCAGCTGTCTTGGGGTGACCGCATCGCTCAGCACGTCCGCATTGGCCAGATGGGTGATCAACGGAATAGGCTGTTTGACCTTGGCGCACTGTTGCAGCCTCTGATAACACGCAGCGAACTCATCGATGCCGAGTCCCAGCCGGTGCATTCCCGTGTCAACCTTTACCCAGATGCCCACGGCCGATTCGAGCTCGGAGCCCTCCAACACATCGATTTGCCAGGACGAGTGGATCAGCGGTTCGAGGTGGAAGCGCGCCTCCAGCGCCAGTTCCTCGGCGCAGACGAATCCCTCCATCACCGCAATCCGCTGGACAATTCCGGCCTCCCGGAGGTGTACGCCTTCATCGACGCGAGCCACCGCAAAGGCATCGACTTGCGGCAAATGCTTCGCGATTCGCACCAATCCATGCCCGTAGGCATTGGCTTTCACCACGGCCATGATTTTCGCGCCCGGCGCGCGGGCGCGCAGCGTCGAAAAATTATGCTCCAGTGCCGAGAGATTCAGCTCGGCATACGCGGCCGGCATCATGCTCAGAACCCCTCGTCCGAGTACGGATCGGCGATGAAGTTCTCGAAGCGAGTGAATTGTCCCAGGAAGGTCAGACGGGTCGTGCCGATCGGACCATTCCGCTGCTTGGCAATGATGATTTCGGCGGTCCCCTTGTCGGCGGTGTCGGGGTGGTAAACCTCGTCACGGTAGATGAACGTGATCAGATCGGCGTCCTGCTCGATGGAACCGGATTCACGAAGATCCGACATCACCGGCCGTTTGTTCGGCCGCTGCTCCAGATTACGATTGAGCTGGGACAGCGCAATCACCGGGACATTCAATTCCTTGGCCAGAGCCTTCAACGATCTGGAAATGTCCGAGATCTCGGCCACTCGGTTCTCGCCGCTGCCGGGCGACTGCATCAGCTGCAGGTAATCCAGCACCACCAGACCCAGCTGACCATGTTCGCGGGACAGGCGGCGACAGCGCGCGCGCACTTCGGTCGGCGTCAGCGCGGCGGTATCGTCGATAAACAGAGGCGTGTCGGCCAGAATATTGATCGCGGACGTCATCCGCG
>JALORT010000333.1 GCA_025458755.1 Methylotetracoccus sp. | reverse complement strand
CCGTAGGCGACCACGTGGGGCGTGCCCGGCGCCAGAGCGGAGGCAGGCTCCCAATCCCCGGCCATCCGGAAGAGATCCGGCAGAGATTCAGCCATAGTCACAGACCGAGCCGTCGCAGCGCTCGCACACGCGCCTTTGGTAATTGGCGAGCACGTCGGGTGTCTTGCCCTGGCAGACGATACGTCCGCCACAGATCTGCGAAGCGCGCTCGGCGTGGGCGGCGACATCCGCCTGGTGAGTGATAAGAAGGACCGTGCTGCCCGACGCCATCATGGCCTCGATCGATCCCACGACACCATCCAAGGAGAGAAGGTCGATGCCGGCGGTCGGTTCGTCCAGGATGGCCAGCTTCGGACGCATCGCGAGGACGGCTGCCAGCTCGATACGTTTTCGCTCGCCGCCACTCAGCGTTTTGTCCACGGCTCTGCCCAGGTACAAGGCCGGGTCCAGCCCCACCCGCATCAGACATTCCTCGACCTCGTTGCCGTGTGCCGCGATGCGCAGGTAATCTCGTACCGTCAGTCCATCGAAGCGAGCGGGCTCCTGCCAGGCGAGCGTAATACCAAGCCGCGCCCGCGACTGTATCGGAAGCGGGTTGAGGCGCTGGCCGTCGAAGAGGATCTCTCCGCCACTGGGCTGGTAACCAGTGCACCCCATGATTAGATAGGCAAGGCTCGATTTCCCGGCGCCGTTCGCTCCCAACAGCGCATGAATCTCGCCGGCCGGCAGCTCCATGTTCAGCTCATTGAGAACCGCCCGCCCATGCAGCTCGAGGCAAACACCGCACAAATTCAACAGTGGGTTCATCGCCTATCCGGTTGCACTCTCCGTCTCCAAGGCCGCGGAGAAAAATGACGGCGTACCATCAAGACGACGCGTCAGCGGGATTGAGCCAGCCATTTGCCGGCATGAGTTTGCCACTGACGCCGCGTTGCCCTAAACCGGTCGAGCAAATCTGCAACGGTATCCACTCCGGCGTAAAGCCGCGCCGCGTTGGCCACCACGAACACCGAGCTGATATGGTGCAGGAATGCGGCGAGCACCGGATTGAGGAAGCCGAAGGTCACCAGGGTCAGTCCCAGGACATTGAAGGAGATGGCCCAGGTGTAATTTTGCTGGGTGATCTCCGCCATCTTCCGGCTGATTTCAACGATTTTGAGCAAGTCCCCGGCGTCATCACCCAGAATGACGATATCCGACGAAGCGATCGCCAACGCGACATTCTTATGCCCGCCGATCGCGATACCCACATCCGCCGCCGCCAACGCCGGCGCATCATTGACGCCGTCGCCCAGCATGGCGACCTTCCCGAAAGACTGAAACTGGTGGACCAGTTGGGTTTTGTCGTCTGGCTTGCAGTTGAAATAATACCCGTCAGCGCCGATCTGCTCGGACACTCGCTTTGCCTCGGACTCCTCATGATCGCCGGTCGCCACGAGCACGCGCTGCACTCCCAGTGCGCGGAGCGCCACGGCAAGATTCGCCATCGTCGAGCGCATGACATCCTGCACGACGATCACCCCGCGAATCTCCCGGTCCACGGCGAGCCACACAGCGCGCCCGGTGTAAGCCTGCTCCGGGATCTTCACTCCGCGGGATTCCAGCGTCTCGGGGCTGCCGATAAGAACTTCGCGGCCTTCGAGTAGCGCCTGCACCCCTCGGCCGGGGAGATCTTCCGCTTCGGTAACCGACCGGAATCGCGTGATCCCGTGTTGACGAGCGAAAGTCAGGATGGCGCGTGCCAGCGGATGGTCGAAGCGGGTTTCCACGGAAGCGGCGATTTCGATCAGTTCGCGCTCGTCCATCGCGATCGGTATGACCTGGCTGACCTTAGGCTCGCCGAGCGTGACCGTGCCGGTTTTGTCCAGGATGACCGTCTGGATCTCGTTCATGACGCCCAAGGGTTCGCCGCCGCGGGCCAGGATATTCAAGCGCGCCGAGCGTCCTATGCCCGAAGCAAACACGGTGGGTGTGGCCAGAGCCCACGCACACGGACAGATCACCGACAGTGCGGTGGCCATGCGGTCCAGGCTGCCCGTGGCGAACAGCAGCACGAACGAATAGGCGGTCACTCCCAACAGCAGGTACTGGACGATGCGGTCGGCCTTTTGCTGCAATCTGGACTTTTGTTGCAGACTCCGCTGAATTTCTGCGGCAATCACCGCTAGAAACGATGCGTCCCCTGCCTTGGCGGCTCGGAGTTGCAGCGGCGCAGTGAGATTCAGCGTTCCGGAGGTCACCTCGTCGCCTGCGACCTTGAAAACCGGAAACGGCTCGCCCGTCACGAACGATTCGTCGATGGAGGATTTCCCCTCGACGATGGTCCCGTCGACCGGAATGGCGGTACCGCGCGGCACGATGAGGAGATCTCCCGCATTGACGGCTTCGACCGGGACTTCGTGGAGTTCACCCTCCACGGAAACGAGAGCGGTCTTCTTGGCCTGCTTCACCAGACCTTCGATCTTTTCGCGGTTCTTACGGATAATCGTGAAGGAGATATACAGGCCAAGACCGATAAACCAGGCCACCAACGCGCCGCTGAGCGGTTTGCCATCGATCAGGGTGACGGTCATCACCAGCACGATCAGCAGTTCGGCCGACACCTGGTTCAAGATCAGCAGCGATTTCAGAAGCCCTTGTCCATACAGCGCCAGGCAGAACAGATAGAACGGCACTCCCAGCCAATAGAAGAAGGGCATCCCGTAGAGTACATCCATCGCAAAGAACGCGACCGGCGGCAGCGACGCCAAGAGCCTCAGCAGGAATACGTCGCGGTTTGGGCTGATGTGAAGAATCCGCTGATCCAAGGACTGAGTGAGGCGTATCAGCCGAGCTTTACACAGTGTGTTCCAATCCACGATTCAACCTCTTGGTAGCCTGAAACGGGCGAACGTCTCCGCCCGAGCTGAAGATCTAACGGTTGGCAAAAAGGGTGAGCCTCTTGCCGGAAAGCCATACGGAGCAACGCCTCCGGGGCGTTTCCATGTCTCTTCTCGGCAGCCTGACCTAATGCCCCATGCCATGGTGTAGGGTGCCGTGTTCGGGCCCCGGCGCCGCATCCGGACCGTGATCCGTCAATTGGGCATCGAACCACCGATGTACGGCGGCAACCAGCGCGGCGTCGTCCGATGCATAGATAATCTCGCCACCGTCGGGTAACTCCCTGTACTCGACGCGCAGCTGACCGGGCTTGGCGGTGCGGAGTTCGGCCAGCCCCGGCATTTGCTCGCCGTGAATTTTCTCCGGATCCGAAAAGTCGCCCTGGCTGAAGTCCCGGGAAATCTTGGTCAGATGTTCACGGATCAGCGCGATCTGCTCGGAATCGGATGGTACTCTGGCGACAACGCGCTGCAGCCCGCCGTCGGGTGTCCGCGTGAACACGTGCCGGGTACGCTTCAAGTCGAACGGCATCACGTGCGCGCCGCGTGCCGCGATTTCGTCGATGCGTTCGGGACTGGCGGTTTGCGCCAACGCCGCGCTGACAAGCATGGTGACCAAAATCGGTGTAGCGAGAAGGGGGACAGGTGTCTCGAATGCTTGCATATCCAGGAGTTCCGGGTAAGAAGTCGAGCGCCGTTTGCGGATG
>JALORT010000332.1 GCA_025458755.1 Methylotetracoccus sp. | reverse complement strand
TGCTTGCCGCCGGTGCCCACCGAGACGTTCGCCGGCTTATAATCCAGCCCGTTCTCTCGCTTGAACTTCGCGACGATTGCGGCCTTCAGTTCGGGTATGCCGTCCACGTCCGTGTACTTCGTCTTGCCCTCGTCGAGGGCGCGCTTGGCGGCGTCCTTGATGTTCTGCGGTGTGTCGAAATCAGGCTCGCCGGCGGAAAGTGAGATGATGTCCCGTCCCTGAGCCTTCAGCTGCCGCGCCTTGGTCGATACGGCGATGGTCGCGGATGGCTGAATACGATTGAGACTGTCGGCGAAAAAGCCCATGGCTCATGTCTTTCGGTGTGGATGCGGTCGGGTGCGCAACGCACCCCCAGAAGCGGCGCGGAAACTACGCCGCAGTGCAGCAATCCGCAAGTCAGCCATTGGTCTTGCCCGAGAAATCGCATCTCGACTTTGCTGCCACGGGCGCAGAGCGGCCGAAGAGTGTCGGCAACACTTTCTGCTCAAAACTGAAATTGCCCGCCCGGCGCCATATTGCGGGCCAACCCACGCCACTTCACCAGTTGGTAATCCCCCCTACGCGAATGTTGCACGGTTTGATTCGGGTGATGCGTTTCAGGAGGGCAAGTCATGACTGGTTCGTTTCGTATCGATGGGCGCCGCTTCGCACTCGACATGCTTGTCGGTCTTGGACTTTTCTCGCTTGCCGTCGTCGCGATTGCCGGGGGAACGTCCTCCGCGGGCGCCGTTGAGACCGCTGTTCTCACGCTGGCGGAAACCAAGTGGCTGCCGTTATCGTTGATCGCCGCCATGTTTTCGCTCTTTATGGCGTTCAATCTTGCCTTGTATCGTCACGTTCGGCGCGTTTATGCGGAGGATAGCCCCCGCCGCCGATCCAGGTCAGGTCACGGATCGTAACGAGCACGTAAAGAAAATTTTGGCGTCCCGGCCCGTCTAATCGTATACGGGTGGCATCAAAGGACGGTGAGACCATGGTGGACCAACCTCCTAGCAAGCCACTTTCAAGCCCATTCGGGCGCCTCTTTGCAGCTGCCATTGCGTTGGCCCCGGCGGCAGTGCTGGCAACCGCCGTCATGGTCTTGAACCCCAGTGCCCAACTCGAGCGTGGCCTTTCGTCAGCAGCCGCGGTCGAAGCTCGAATAATGGCTGCAGCGACGCCTGTCGGCAAATCCGCGCCGCCTGCCATCGCAAGCCGTGCATTTGAGGAAGGCTCCGAAGGCTTCTGGCTGAGCCGTGCATCGGACGCCAAGAATGTTGCCCGTGTGACCTGGACGGCGCCCGTGGTCGCCGGTGACCGGGTCATCGTGAACTTCGGCCCCTATGATCGCCAGATCATCGATGTCGTCTCGGTCGAGGAAGACACCGCCGGGGCCACGCGGATCGATACCGGTGTTGGCAAAACCGCTCGCTACGTGATCACCGGTCGTCGCCCCGACGCTGGCAATGGTGATCTCGTCCGCTTGACCGTGGACGCCGAGGGCCGTGGCCTGACGACGATCTCAAGCGCCGGCGATCGCGCGCTCTAGGCCACACGGCTAATAGAGAGTGCCTCTTGAATTCCGCCAGCATTGCATTGCCCGGCATTCAGCCCCTATTGTCCGGGTCGGGGGGCGGGGCTGACAAGGCCCGTCCGGGGAAGACCGGGGAGCCTGCATGCGTCTCAATCCGCCGACTGTGATTATTTTCGTGATCTCGTTGCTTCTCGCCTTTCTGGCGATAATGACCAAGTTGCAGTTCCTGCCGATCCCGCGCCACCTGCCGCACCAGGAATTCTGGCTCGCCATCACGGCTTATTTCGTGCTCATGGTCGGCAACGTGGTGAAAGGGCTTTGACCCATGCCGCCTTCCCTCACCAGGGGATCGGCCTTTTATCCCGAAAGAATCCGCCTGTCGGGCCATTTTCCGGCAGTGTTGCAAGCCACACCGGCGTCTCCGCGCCGATCTCGACCGGCCGTTCCGCTTCCGCCCCGCCCATGTCGGTCCGCACCCAGCCCGGGCACACCGCATTGACTTTGATGTTGGTACTGGCCAGTTCCGCAGCGGTGATGCGCGTTAGGGCATTCAAAGCCGTCTTCGACATCCGGTAAGCCGGAAATCCGCTGCGCATATCCGAAAGCTGTCCCGCCCCCGACGAGAGATTGACGATGCGGCCGTAAGCATTCCGCTCCATGATCGGGACTACGGCCTGCGTCAGCCGCAGTGGCCCAAGCACATTCGTCTCGAACGTCTTGCGCGCCGTATCAGCCTTGAGTTCGAACAGGCTCGACTTGAACCCACCCGGACCGTCGATCAGGATGGCGGCATTGTTGACGAGGATGTCGATGCGCCCGTGACGAAGTGCGATCTCCTCGACCGCCGCAGCGACGGAATTCCCGTCGGTGATGTCGAGCCGCACAACCTCGGCCGGGTAGCCTTCGTCGATGATGGTTTGAGCAGCCGCCTGGCCCTTCTCCACGTCACGGGAGCCGATGACGACCAGTATCCCGCGCCGCGCTATCTGCCGCGCGATCTCCAGTCCGATACCGCGATTGCCGCCCGATACCAGTGCGACGCGTGTCACAGCCATTATAAACCAGCTTCCCCATAACGCCCGCGGCAACACCGCTGAGCCTTCAAGGCCTTAGGTAAACACTCCACCGGCTTTTGCAAACCGAGTTTCTTGATCCGGATCAAGACTTACCGTCTGCAAAGCGTGGCGCACGCCGCACCGACTCGTCGCGAATGGCAGCCATGAATTTCGGAACATCTCCGGCCAGCGATTGACGTACGAGGAACGAGGGCACGAGGGCGTGAAAGCCGACGCGCGCCTCATATGTCACGCGCGTTCCCCCTTTGACCGGCTCCAGCCGCCAGGCTCCATCCAAGTGCTGCAAGTCGCCCGACAGCAGACGAAACGAGATGCTTCGATTAGGAACGTACTCCGATCGGAACACCGTGCTCATGTCGGGCAGAAAACTGGCCCAACTCGCAACCTTGTGTTCCCGGATATCCCACGCTCTACCCGGATCGGTTTCGATGACACGGCAGCTTTTGAGCGACGGGAACACCTCCGGCGCCCGCGCACATTCCGTCAGCGCACTGTAAACGGCCGCCGCCGGGGCCGGGACAACCATCGTCGCCTCGACCTGCCCGTCGATGGGCCCCTCCGCAGCAGTCACTCGGACCACGGGCTCGCCGGGCTCCAGGTTCGCCAGTGCGGACGGAATGGCCGCAGCAGCAGTAAGCGCCAGCAACGAAGCAGCGCACAGCTTCAAGTATTTCATAGATGCCCTCGCAGGTTATGATGGCGGGAATTCAAAGACACCTGGGCTCTGCAAGCTGTAGCGCCTTAGCTGGTCATCATCCTACGTGGCCGACTGCCCACGCGATCTCCCCGCCCCCAAGATACCCCCAGAAAGCCACCAACCCGCCTCGTTTGCCTCCGGTCATTTGATCTCCTGGCCCGCAGGGGGCATATAGAGAACGCATGGCTCGACGTCCTAAATCAGATCTGCCTAAGGCGCGTCCCTCGCGGGGCCGTTCCGGGAAACCTGCGGCGCCGCCGGTTGAGACGGCGGCCGGGACGCCGGGTTTTGGTGAGTCGCTGCAGTCGTCGTAC
>JALORT010000026.1 GCA_025458755.1 Methylotetracoccus sp. | reverse complement strand
CGGTTCCCCGCAACGACTCCGGCTGGAAAAGCGGAATGGCGCATTCGTCGGCCAGGCTCTTGACCGGACCCGGCGCGGTTTGGCGCCCACGTCCGGCTGGGCGATCAGGCTGGGTGAGAACGCCAACGACAGTGTGCCCTGACTCTACCAAAGCTTTAAGGGAAGGCACCGCAAAGGCGGGTGTGCCGGCGAATACGATCTTCATAGTGGGGCGCGAACAACGGGAAACCCTGGCCTTAACCGGCTTGCTCGCCGCCAACAACGACGATCGTCCCGTGCTGGAATCAAATTACGGATGACACCGGGTGCGATGGGCTCTTCCCCGGGCGGTGGCGTTGATCCTTCTTGATTTTTTTTCGCACAAGCTGACGTTTAAGCGGCGAAAGGCGGTCGACGAACAAATGGCCTTCAAGGTGATCGATTTCATGCTGGATACAAACGGCAAGAAGTCCTTCGGCGTCGAACTCCGTGGTGTTGCCCTCGAGGTCCAGCGCGCGAACCCGCACGCACTGAGCTCGCCTGACCTTCTCGAACACCCCGGGAACGGACAGGCATCCCTCTTCCATCTCCTCGACGCCCCGTTTTTCAATGATTTCGGGGTTGATCAGACACACCGCCGAATTTTTTTCCTCGGAGACATCGATCACGATAACACGCTTGTGGACATTCACCTGGGTGGCGGCCAGACCGATACCCGGCGCGTTGTACATCGTTTCCAACATATCGCCAACGAGTTGCTTCAGGCTGTCATCGAAGACCTCGACCGGTGACGCTTTCTTGCGGAGCCGATCGTCGGGAAACGCCAAAATCGTGAGAAGTGCCATGGATGCGGACGAAAAATGTGAATGCCCTGGATTTTAGCTAAATTGGAATAGACTTTGAACGATGTTGACATAGACCGCGGCGACCGAGCCAAGTTGCAGCCGTGCGACACAGTGCTGCCGTCTGCGGAATGTTGGCAGACGGCGGCGTTTTCGGTCGAACCGTTCGAGCAGCAGTGCCGCCTGCTGGGCACGCGAATGCCGCTCGCGCTTTGACGTTTCCCGCGCCGCCCGCCGTTCGAAGTGATGAGCCGTAAAGGTCGATATGACGCAACTTTCGTATTCACGGATGCAGGTGACTCAGATGACGCTGACGAGTGAACCCTGATGAAGATTCGCTGGCTCGCGGTACTGCTTCTATCGGTCGCCGCCTTGCGCACGGCTGCGGCGGAGGTGCGACTTAATTCTTCAACTCCGGAACGATATGAAGTGATACCGGGCGACACGCTGTGGGAGATTGCCGGAAGGTTCCTGGTGAACCCCTGGGAATGGCCTGCGGTGTGGCGTCGCAATCCGCACGTGATCAATCCGGATCTGATCTACCCCGGCGATGTGCTGCAGCTCGACCGGGCCGGCGGCCAGGCCATGGTCCGTGTATCGCAACCCTCGGAAACGCGTCTGAGTCCACGCATCCGGATCGACCCGACGCCGCCGGCGATTCCGACCATCCGGATGGCGGCGATCCGCCCGTTTCTGAGCACGCCCAGCGTGCTGACGGAAGAAGAAAGATCTACCACGCCCGACGTCATCGGCCTGGACGAAGGACGAATTCTCGGCGGTGAAAATGACCTCATCTACGTCCGGTCGATTCGCACTGCCGTTCCTGACAGTTACACCGTATTTCGTGCCGGTCAGCCCTATACGGACGCTGACACCGGAGTGCTGCTCGGCTATGAAGGGCTGTACGTCGCCGATGCTCAGCTCAGGTCGACGGGAGAGCCCGCGACCCTGCAGTTGCTCCGAAGTGAGCGTGAAGTGAGGATCGGTGATCGCGTCCTGCCGATGCGTCCCGAGCCCACCGGGCTGTATGTTCAGCCCCATGTCACGTCACGCCGGATGCGTGGCCACATTATCAGCGTGCTGGAAGGAGTCAACGAGATTGGTCAGTACAATATCGTCGCACTGGATCGGGGAAGCCGCGACGGCATCGAAGTCGGTCATGTCTTCGACATCCGTCAGCAGGGCAAGGAGATCAGGGAGATATACAGCAGTTTCGGAGGCAAAGTGTTTTCGCCCGAGCAGCCGGCGGGATCGCTGATGGTTTTCCGCGTGTTCAAGCGTGTCAGCTACGCTTTGGTTCTGCAGGCAACGCGAGCCATCCATGTCCTCGATATCATCCAGACACCTTGAGTTTGGAAACGAGGGCAGCGGAGCCACGGATCTGCGCTTCTGGCTTGCGCTGGCGCGCGCTCCCGAGTGCGGATCCCGCCGGTTCATCGCACTACTGGCGAAGCCGGGTGCGCCTGAGTCGCTTTTTTCAGCGTCGCGGGCTGCACTGGAAGCGTCGGGAGCAAGTGCCGCGCTGATCGACCACCTGCAGGCTCCGGATTGGGGGCGGGTGGAACTGGATCTCGCCTGGCTGGCCGCACCGGGCCGTCACTGCATCACCTTCCGACAGCAGCAGTACCCTGCACTGCTCAAGGAAATCGCGATGCCGCCGCCGGTCCTTTTCGTCCTGGGCGATCCCGAGGTGCTGTCAGTCCGCCAGATCGCAATAGTCGGAAGCCGCAACCCATCGCCGACCGGCGAAAAAATCGCTTTTGAAATGGCCGCACAGCTCGCCGGTGCTGGTTTTGCCGTCACCAGCGGCTTGGCGCTCGGCATCGATTCCGCGAGCCATCGGGGGGCGTTATCGGCCGCAGGCCGCACCGTCGCCGTCCTCGGAACCGGTCTCGATCAAGTCTACCCGCGCAGCAGCCGCGCGTTGACGGAGGAGATCGCTGCCACCGGCGCCGTCGTTTCCGAATTTCCCCTCGGGACGCCGCCGCGGGCCGCTCATTTTCCGCGGCGTAACCGGATCATCAGCGGTGTCAGCCTTGGCACACTGGTGGTCGAGGCCGCGCTCCGGTCCGGCTCACTGATCACAGCCCGCTTGGCCGCGGAGCAAGGCCGCGAAGTCTTCGCGGTGCCGGGTTCCATCCACAATCCCCTGGCCCGAGGATGCCATGCGCTGATCCAGCAAGGGGCCAAATTGGTGGAATCGGTTACGGATGTTCTGGAAGAACTGGGAGGTTGCGGGGCCGCACCCCCTTCCCCGCCGCAGCAAGCGGCGCCCGAGTGCGATCTCGATGATGCAAGCTCCTAGCTGTTGAAATATGTTGCGTACGAACCCACCTCCGTGGATACTCTAGTTGCAGCGACCGGGTTAAGCGCTGAGCATACGACGGCCCTGTTGGTCATGCTCGAACTGAATGGATTCGTCGCTTCAGCCCCGGGCGGCTGTTATTGCAGAACTTTTAAATAGGAGTAGGGTTGACGTTAGCGTCGCGCTGCTCGGGGCTCCGAATGAAAGAAAACGTATTCGACGTACTGATTTATTTGTTCCAAAACTACATGGATGCGGATGAGGAACAAGCTCCCGATCCTGAGATTCTCCGCGATGAGTTGCTGGAGGCGGGGTTTCCGACCAAAGAGGTGAGCCGAGCCTTCGAGTGGCTGGAATCGCTCGCCGAGCACCAACCCATCGGCTCGCTGTCGACGCCGTCGTTCCGTGTTTATTCCTCTCTGGAGCAATCCAAACTGGACACCGAGTGTCGCGGCTTTCTGATGTTCCTCGAACACACGGGCATCCTGTCCTCGACCAGCCGCGAGCTCGTGATCGATCGTCTGATGGCTCTGCACGAAGATCCCATCACCTTGGAAAACTTGAAATGGGTGGTGCTGATGATCTTGTTCAGTCAGCCGAGTGAAGAGATCGCCTACGCGCGGATGGAGAATCTGGTCTACGATTCCATCCCGGGCTACCTGCATTGAGTTAGGCTCGGTGCCGATTCTGGGCACACGCCGCCGGTGTGGCGTTTCGATGACACGCCGAATCTGTGCCGTCGGGGTGTCCGTCCGCCATTCTGACGCTATCGATAACGCTTCATGAGCCAAAATCTGGTTATTGTCGAATCGCCGGCCAAAGCCAAGACGATCGAGAAGTACTTGGGAAAGGACTTTCGCGTTTACGCTTCGTACGGCCACGTGCGGGACTTGGTGCCCAAGGAGGGTGCCGTCGATCCTCAGCACGACTTTGCGATGAAATACGAGCTGATCGACAAGAACGAAAAGCATGTTCAAGCGATTGCGAAGGCGGCGGCCAAGGCGGACGCGCTCTACCTGGCCACCGACCCGGATCGCGAGGGCGAGGCCATCTCCTGGCATCTTTACGAAATCCTGAGGGAGAGAAACCTTCTTGATGACAAGGCGGTACACCGCGTGGTGTTTCACGAGATCACCAAGCGCGCCATCACCGAGGCGATCGAACATCCAACGACCCTGTCCGAGGACCTGATCAGCGCACAGCAGGCGCGCCGGGCGTTGGACTATCTGGTCGGTTTCAAGCTCTCGCCGCTGCTGTGGAAGAAAATTCGCCGGGGTCTTTCGGCCGGCCGGGTTCAGAGTCCCGCGTTGCGGATGATCGTCGAGCGCGAATTGGAGATCGAGCGCTTCCAGACCCAAGAGTACTGGACGATCGAGGCGGCCCTGCTGGCCGAGGGTCAGGCGCTAAGCGCCCGGTTGACGCATTTTCGGGGCACCAAGCTCGAACAGTTCACCATCACCAGCGAAGCACAGGCGACCGAGGCTCGAGAAGAACTCCTATCACTGGCCGGGGGCAAGGTAACCGTCGTCAAGGTCGAAGAGAAGGAGCGCAAACGATATCCGGCGGCTCCCTTCACAACCTCCACGCTGCAACAGGAGGCGGCGCGCAAACTCGGATTCACCACCAAGCGTACGATGGCGGTGGCGCAACAGCTTTACGAAGGCATTGACCTGGGCGGGGAGACCGTTGGCCTCATCAGCTATATGCGGACCGACTCGGTGACGTTGGCAGCGGAGGCGATCCAGGAATTTCGTCGCCTGATCGAGCAGCGCTTCGGCGTTGACAATTTGCCGGAAAGCCAGAGAATCTACAAGACGAAAAGCAAAAATGCGCAGGAGGCGCACGAAGCGATACGTCCGACCTCCGTGTTCCGCACGCCGGAAACAGTCAAGGCGCATCTGACCACGGATCAATTCAAGCTCTACAGCCTGATCTGGAAACGCAGCGTCGCGTGTCAAATGATACACGCGACCATCAATACCGTGACCGTCGACTTCGGCTGCGGCGACGGCAATGTTTTCCGAGCGACCGGTTCCACGGTGCTCCATCCGGGGTTCATGGCCGTTTACCAGGAAGGCAAAGATGACGCGCCGAGCGAAGACGACGAGCGTTATCTCCCGGCGCTGCAGGAAGGCCAAACGGTGGACCTGCAGGACATTCTCAATAACCAGCATTTCACCGAACCCCCGCCTCGGTATTCCGAAGCAAGCCTCGTGAAGGCGTTGGAAGAATACGGCATCGGCCGGCCCTCGACCTATTCGTCGATCATCTCCACCCTGCAGCAGCGTCAGTATGTGACGCTGGAAAACAAGCGGTTCTTCCCCACCGACGTCGGGCGAATCGTCAACAAGTTTCTGACCGATCATTTCACCCAGTACGTCGATTATCACTTCACCGCCAATCTGGAGGATGATCTCGACGCCGTTTCCCGCGGCGAGAAGAACTGGGTGCCTTTGATGCGGGAGTTCTGGGAGCCGTTCAGGACTTTGATTGAGGCTAAGGACGAGAGCCTCAAGCGGGCGGACGTGACGCACGAAACGCTGGACGAGACTTGCCCCGACTGCGGCGGGCAGCTGTCGATCCGTCTGGGGCGTAATGGGCGTTTCATCGGCTGTAACAACTACCCGACCTGCAAGTACACGCGCAACCTGAAAGGTGAGGAGAGCGGCGCGGCAACACCCGAAGTGATCGAAGGCCGGACCTGTCCGAAGTGCGATGCGCCATTGGTTCTGAAGGAGGGACGCTATGGCAAATTCATCGGGTGCAGCGCCTATCCGAACTGCAAACATATCGAACCGCTGGAGAAGCCCGCCGACACCGGCGTTCCATGCCCTGAATGCCATCAGGGTACGCTGATCAAGCGCAAATCGCGTTTCGGCAAGTTGTTCTATTCCTGCTCCACCTATCCGACCTGTAGTTACGCGGTGTGGAATCCACCGATCGCCGAGCGTTGCCCCTCCTGTGGCTGGCCGATCCTGACGATCAAGACGACCAAGCGCCGCGGCACCGAACAGGTCTGTCCGCAGAAAAACTGCGGCTACGCCGCGCCGCACGACGGCGAGGTACTGGCGGACAGCGCGGCGTGACACGCGGGTATCGTTCGCTGCTCCACCAGCGACAAATGACGAGCCAAAGCGAGCTGATTAGAGGATGCGGGTGCGAGTGTCGGTTTCCGCGCTTTCTTGACACTGGCGACCTCCGTCCTTAGCATTCCGAGATTTGCCGGCCGCTAACTGCGGGCGGGCAGCAACCGCGTCACGCGCCAAATGAATCAAGTCACTTCCCTGGAATCGCCACCGAGCGGTGAAACTGCAAGCGAACTTCCGATCGCGGAGGTCAAACGCTTGGTCGAAGATGAGATGGCAGCCGTCGACCGGCTCATTCTGAGCGAACTGAGTTCCGATGTGCTGCTGATCAACCAGATCGGGCACTATATCGTCCAAAGCGGCGGCAAACGGCTGCGCCCCATGTTGCTGTTGCTGGCGGCTCGGGCGCTCGACTACACGGGGCGGGAACACATCACGCTTGCCACCGTGATCGAATTCATCCATACCGCAACGCTGTTGCACGACGACGTGGTCGACGAATCGTCCCTGCGGCGCGGACGCGATACGGTCAATTCGTTGTGGGGCAACGCCGCCAGTGTGCTGGTGGGCGACTTCCTGTATTCGCGCGCATTCGAGTTGATGGTCGGCGTAGGACAAATGCGCATCATGGCGATTATGTCGAAAACCACAACCGCCATTGCCGAGGGAGAGGTTTTGCAGCTGCTCAACTGCAATAATCCAGCGACCACCGAAAAGAACTACCTTGATGTGATCGCGCGCAAGACGGCGATTTTGTTCAGCACTGCGGCGCAGCTGGCGGCCGTGGTCTCCCAACAAAGCGAGACCGTCGAAGAGGCGCTGCGGCACTATGGTCTGCATCTTGGTACCGCGTTTCAGCTCATCGACGATGCGCTGGATTATCAGGCGGATCCCCATGAGCTGGGCAAGAATCTCGGCGATGACCTGGCGGAAGGCAAACCGACACTACCGCTGATCTACGCCATGGAACATGCGGACGAGAATGGACGGGCGCTGTTGCGGAAAGCCATCGAGAACGGAGATCGGGACGTTTTCAGCGACGTGTTCGCGGTTATTGAATCCACGGACGCAATCGCGTACACTGCAGGGCGTGCTCGGGAAGAGGCGCAGCAGGCCATCGACGCTGTGTCTGTCCTTCGAGAGTCAGCCTACAAGCAAGCCCTGATAGAGCTGGCGCGTTTTTCGGTCGATAGAACGTATTGACCGCTCCCATATCTGCGGGGTGTAGCTCAGCCTGGTAGAGCACTGCTTTCGGGAGGCAGTGGCCGGAGGTTCGAATCCTCTCACCCCGACCAAAACTCGTTACACGTGGCGCCTGGATGCAGGTGCTTTACCGTGTTGCGGCATTTTCTGCACCAGACCTGCTTCGAAACGCAGCCGACTGCGGTGGGTCGCCGCTGACGCCATCGGCGCGCGTCAAGGCTCAACCACGAGGCTACGCGCGGACGCTCATTGCTGATTCAGCGGAGCTTCTTCCCCCATGATGTGCTTTGCTTGAGCCTGGCGCCCTGTCTCCCAGAATGCTCATCGTTCTATATCGAGCGATGGCCCCCGCTGATGGGTACATTGTTGGCAAGATTCATGCTTTGAAATTCGCTATACGGATCCCTTTTTTGTTTCACTTCCCTCATCCTCATGCAACCGACTGAACCCGTGCTTTCCTTTTCCGACTTGGAGATTGCTACTCCGCTGCTCCAAGCCCTCCATGACGTGGGTTACGAAACGCCGTCGCCGATTCAGGCGGCGAGCATACCCCCCCTGCTCGCGGGTCATGATCTCGTGGGTCAGGCGCAGACCGGCACCGGGAAGACGGCGGCATTCGCCCTGCCGATTCTGCATGCGATCGACCTCGCGCGCCGTGAACCGCAGGCGCTGGTCCTGACACCAACCCGCGAACTGGCGCTGCAGGTGGCGGAAGCGTTCCAAAGTTATGCCCGCCATTTGTCCGAGTTCCATATCCTGCCCATCTACGGCGGACAGTCCATGGACGCTCAGTTGCGTCAGCTCCGACGGGGCGTCCATGTGATTGTCGGCACGCCGGGACGGGTGATGGATCATTTGCGGAGAGAAAGCCTGCATCTCGGCGGTCTCCGTACCCTGGTGCTGGACGAAGCCGACGAAATGCTGAAGATGGGCTTTATCGAAGACGTGGAATGGATTCTCGAGCATACGCCGCCGGAACGTCAGGTCGCCTTGTTTTCCGCCACGATGCCGGAT
The DNA here is from genome assembly GCA_025458755.1 of Methylotetracoccus sp. GTDB lineage: Bacteria > Pseudomonadota > Gammaproteobacteria > Methylococcales > Methylococcaceae > Methylotetracoccus. Next base: position 2,561 of record JALORT010000026.1, on the reverse strand, counting down.
GCGATCCGTAAAGTGGCCAAACGCCATCTAAAGGACCCCCGAGAGGCGAAGATCGAGGCCAAGACAGCCACCGTCGAAGCGATCTCGCAGCGCTATTGGCTGGGTTCCGGCTCCCATAAACTGGATGCGCTGACCAGAATCCTGGAGGTCGAGGATTTCGACGGCATGCTGATTTTCGTCCGCACCAAACTGGCAACCGAAGAATTGGCCGAAAAGCTCGAAGCACGCGGTTACGCCGCGGCGGCATTGAATGGCGACATGAGCCAGGTGCTGCGTGAGAAGGCTGTCGAGAGGCTGAAGAAAAAGACCTTGGATATTCTGGTGGCGACGGATGTCGCCGCACGCGGCTTGGACGTGGACCGCATCAGTCACGTCGTGAATTACGACATTCCCTACGACACCGAGGCGTACGTGCATCGAATCGGCCGCACCGGTCGGGCGGGGCGCAAGGGTGAAGCCATCTTGTTCGTCGCACCGCGTGAGAAGCGCATGCTGAGCGCCATCGAGCGCGCCACGCGCCAACGCATCAAGGAGATGCGCCTGCCAACGCATCAGGACATCGCCGAGCGCCGTGTCGAGCAGTTCAAGGAACTCATGATGTCGACCTTGGAAGAGGAGGAACTAAGCTTCTATCGCCAGCTGGTGCAACAGATCAGCAAGGAGCAGAGCCTGTCGCCGACGGATATCGCGGCGGCCCTGACGTTCCTCGTGCAGAAGGAGCGGCCGTTGATCCCGGAGGAAAAACCACTCGTCAGCGAGCGGCGAGAGGATGACCGCGGCGGCGCGAGGCGATTCGAACGGACCGAACGACAGGAGCGCGGCGGCAGGCCCACGCGTTTCGATGACGGCGCTACGCTGTACCGGATCGAGGTGGGGCGCAACGATGGCGTCGCACCGAAAGACATCTTCGGCGCCATCGCCAATGAAGGCGGCGTTCCCGGAAAATCCATCGGCCACATCAAGCTCTATGATGATTTCAGCACTGTGGGCTTGCCCGCCGATCTTCCGGCGCAGTCACTGAAACGCTTGGAGAAGACATGGATCATGGGTAAGCCGATCAAGATCCGCCGCTGGACGGGAGAGGCTCCCGCCGCTCACAGTGCCGAGCGTTCCGGTACGAGAAGAAACTCGCCGAAGCGGGAGGCCTAGCGGTAGCGTCGTCGCACCCCGCGGGGCTCACCCCGACGTGCTTTATGGTGTCGGGCGTGTGCGGAAGGAATCTACGAGCAACATGCCAATGCCGATCGTGATCGCGGAGTCGGCGACGTTAAACGCCGGCCAATGCCACTCCCCATAATACACGTCGAGGAAATCGATGACGTAACCATAGGCCGCGCGGTCGATCAGGTTCCCCACCGCGCCGCCCAGCACCAGCGCCCAAGCGGCCGCTTCCCAGCGATGATCGCGGCCTAAACGCGTCAGCCAGAGAACGATGCCGGTACTGGCGGTGAAGGAAAGGATCACAAAGAACCAACGCTGCCAGCCTCCCGCATCACTCAAGAAGCTGAACGCCGCACCTTGATTGCGCAGATAAGTCAAGTTGAAGAACGGCAGGAGATCAATGCTCTGATAGACGTGCATCGAGCGGTCGACGATCCACTTCGTGAGCTGGTCGAGCCCCAGGATCACCACCGAAAGCCACGCCCACCTCAACATTGATCATCCCCCGCGAGCCTGCCGTGAAGGCGCTGAGCCGCAACCCCGTCAAGTCTCTCGCGGACGCCGGGGAGAATGCCGGGGCAAGGCAAACGGCTCCTGGTGCGACCGGTTTTCATGCTCGGGAGTGCTGTTCGAAGCCTAGACCGTCAAGCGAAGCGTCGCGTTTCGCCGGCACCGGCGACGTTTTCCACGCACCGTCCGCAGAGCTCCGGGTGCTCGGGATCACTGCCCACATCGCGGCGGTGATGCCAGCAGCGGACGCACTTCGGCTGATCCGACTTCATCAAGCGCAACTCCAGCCCCGGCACTTCGGTCGGCAACGTGGTGCCGGGCGTCTCTGACTGCCTCAAGACGCGCGCATCGGAGGTCAGCAGTAGGAAGCGCAGTTCGTCGCCCAGCGGCGCCAACCGCTGAAATCTGTCATCTTCTACATAGCACTCCACCTCGGCGTCCAGCGAGGCGCCGATCTCTCCGCGCACCCGCAAGATTTCCAGCTCGCGGCTGACCGCGTCCCGCAACGCCAAAATATCGTCCCAAAACTCCCGGTTCATCGCCGCATCGTTCTGCAGCGGGACGAGTTCCTGATACCAGGTTTCCAAAAACACGGACGCGCTGCGTTTTCCGGGAAGATGGCGCCAAATCTCGTCGGCGGTGAAACTGGTCATCGGCGCAAGCCAGCGGACCAGAGCCTCGGCGATGTGGAACATCGCCGTTTGGGCCGAGCGCCGGGCGATGCTGTTTTCCCGGCAGGTGTACTGCCGATCCTTCAACACATCCAAGTAGAAGCTGCCGAGGTCGAGCGAGCAGAAACTGTGGGCCTTTTGGTGGACGAGATGGAATTGAAAACTTTCATAGGCGGCGATGATCTCTTCCTGCAGGCGCAGCGTGCGGTCCAGCGCCCA
>JALORT010000331.1 GCA_025458755.1 Methylotetracoccus sp. | reverse complement strand
CCGCTGGTCTCGGGGGAGAAGCACAAGGTCTGCTGCGCCTCGTCGATTTGCGGATCAAAGCGGACCCAGCGTCGGTAGTGCTGCCGGTTGTTGTGCGCGCCGCCCGGATAGACCCATGCATCGCCCAGCTCTTGTGCGCCGGGCAGCCAGGGGAGGCGGTTGAAGTGAAACCGGAAGCCGACCCCCCTCCAACTCCCCCCTCGGAGGGGGGAGGGATCAGACGGTCGTTCGAGGGGAGAGGCCCCGGTAGATCTTTCACCGCTTCCTTGCGTTGCGGCCCTCCCCGCTCCGAGGGGGGAGCTGGTGGGGGGTTCAGGCGATCCTTGGCCGCTTCCTTGCGTTGCGGCCCTCCCCCCTTCGAGGGGGGAGCTGGAGGGGGGTTCGAGCATCTCGCTCGCATGCCCCAAAAAGCCAAACCCGGTAATATCCGTCGCCGCGACCACGCCTGCGGCCAGCGCAGCCTCGGACGCAGCGCGGTTCAGCCGCAGCATGTTGGCTGTTGCCGCGGCTACTTGCTCCGCAGTCGCTAGATCCCGTTTGAGCGCAGTGGTGATCACCCCGGCGCCTAGCGGCTTGGTCAGCACCAGCACATCGCCCGGCCGCGCGCCGCCCTTCGTCAGTAAGCGCCGTGGATCCACCAGGCCTAGCACCACCAGCCCGTACTTGGGCTCTTTATCCTGGATTGTATGCCCGCCCGCGATCGCTGCGCCGGCTTCACGCACCTTCTCGGCGCCGCCGCGCAGGATGGCGGCCATCGTGTCCTCGGACAGGTCGGCTGGGAACGCGGCGACGTTGAGCGCAAAGATCGGCCGGCCACCCATCGCGTAGATGTCGCTCAGTGAGTTGGCAGCCGCAATTGCACCGTACGCGGCCGGATCGTCGACGATGGGCGTGAAGAAGTCGACCGTGGCCACCAGCGCCAGGTCGTCGCTCAGGCGGTAGACGGCCGCGTCGTCGGCTTTGCCCAGGCCGATCAGCAGGTCAGGATAGTCTGCGCTATGGAACAGGCTGGCAAGCGGGCGCAGCACGTGCGCCAGGGCCTCAGGGGCCAGCTTGGACGCTCAGCCCGCGCACGCCGCCAAGCTGGTCAGGCGAACTTCGGCTCGGATGGGGTTGGCCATGGGGTCAGGCGCGCTCCCAGCGGATATCCATGTCGTCGTTCGAGCCGAGGGCTTGGCGCAGAAGCGTTACCAACGCCTGATCGGCGCCCTGGGTCTCGAACCAATCGACGGTAGCCTGGTTGATGTAATAGTCGGCGTCCTCAATCGACTCCTCTTCGAGGTCGCTTTGCATGAATTTGAAGTCCTCGTCGCTGATCGTGCCGATCAGTGCGCCGGTGGCGCTGTTGTACAGGTTGACCATGATCCATCCTTTCACAAAGGTACGACCACACCCGTCCGCGCCGACTCATATAGGGCCAGCGCAGTGCGAATGTGGTTGCGGGTCTCGGCAAGGGAGATAAACGGCGGTGTGCCATGCAGGAGTGCATCTTGAAGATCTTCCACTTCGCCTTGATACAGATAAAGTTCATCGAAAGGCATCTCGCGCGGCGCGTCTCCGGCGGGATAGAACGTCACGTGGTGGGGTTTGCCGTCGCGACCCGGAACGAAGGGGCTGTCCAGCACCAAGCGTCCTTCGGTGCCGAGGATCTCGGCAGAAGTGTAAAAAGGCGTCCGAAATGAGCAACTGATCTGGGCTACGCGGTTGCCGGAATAGCACATTTGTCCGCTAAAGCCTTCGTCCACACCCGTGTCGCCGATCCACTGGTCGCCAAGGACCTCTTCGGGCGGGCCACCCAGGACAGCCTGGGCGAAGCTGATCGGGTAGACGCCGACGTCCCATAGGCTGCCGCCGCCCAAGCTCGGCTGCAGACGGATGTCGGTGCGCTGGTCGATCTTGAAGTTAAACGTCGATCGCACGAGGGTCACTTCGCCCAGCCGGCCGCTTTTTGCCCATTCCAGGGCGAGTTTCATCTGTGGGTGATGGCGGTACATGAATGCTTCGGCCACGGGCCGGCCGGAGGCTTGCGCCGCAGCCGCCACGGAGTCGACCTCGTCGAGCGAGAGCGCAAACGGCTTTTCGCAGAGCACTGCCAGGCCTGCTTGCAGGCTGCGGATCGTCCACTCGGCATGGTACAGATTTGGCAGGCTGATGTAGACCGCGTCGACGGCGCCCGAGTCGAGCATGGCCTGGTAGCTGGCGAAGGCTTGCGGGATCTCCCAGCGCCGCGCGTAGGCGTCGGCCGTGGCCTGGCTGCGGCTGGCGACGGCGACAAGCTCCCCGCGCGGCGAGGCGCGGAGAGCAGGAATGACGTGGCGGTTGATGTTGGCGGTGGAGAGCAGGCCCCAGCGGGTCTTGGTCACAATACCTCCTCGGTCCAGATCGGTCCGGTTGCGGAAAACCGGACCGATCGCGGGTCAGTGCCGGGTTTCAGATCGGTCCGGTTGCGGAAAACCGGACCGATCGCGGGTCAGTGCCGGGTTTCAGATCGGTCCGGTTGCGGAAAACCGGACCGATCGGCGGTAAGCAAGCCTTCGGCCAGGAGCAAGGCGTCCAGGCTGTCGAGCAGCGTATGGGCATGAGCAAAGAGTTCGGGCTGGCCTGGCAGCGCGCCGGCGGCGAGCAGGGCCTCGACTTGCTGCGCCAGCGCGGGCGGGCGCAGCGGGCAGAGCGCCTCGGCGTAAGCGAGCAGCCGCTTCTCGCCCGGGTGGGGCTGGCGATTAATGGCGAAAAGCACGTCGAACAGGCTCGCCATCAGCGCGGCTAGACGGTGGTTAATGCTCACCAAGTCGCGCCGCGCCACGGCAAGCTCAAGCTGTTGCAGGAAACTCGAGTTGGTGGTACGCAGGATCGGGTGGTTTTTGACGACAATCGCGCGGCGCAGCGGTTCCGGGTAGGGCTGGTGTGCTCGTTCCTGCAAGCGTTCGAACCAGCCATCGCGGTCGTAGAGGATCTGCGCGGACAGCACGTTGTGCCAGAAACAGGTGGAATAGCCGGTCGATGCCTCGTGGTGCACCAGGAGGCGTTCTATCTGTTCTTCGATCCATTCCGGCGAGCGATACATGATGTCGACTTCGCGGCCGGTGCGGGTGTCGATCCAGTCGTCGCCGTTTTCCCAGTAGCGGTTGTCAATGGCGATCTTGCTGCCGTGCGGACGGGCCAGCTCCCACCGCCAGTCGACCGGCACCTGTTGGCGCGTGTAGACGTAGAGGTCGAAGTCGGAATGACCGTCGTCGACCCGCCGGGTGCGTGAGCCGGAGAGCACGACGGCCTCGACGTAGGGCAGGCCGGCGAAGCGGCCGGCGATTCCTTCGGGAATTCCAGGTGCGGTTCCGGGCATAGATCGTGGAGTTCCGATCGCTCGAAGTGAACGGCGCCGGGCGAGATGGTCAAGTGATACGCCCGTGCTGCGATGGAGACAGTATAACCGCACTTTCCGCAACCATCAACTTGAGCAACGCTTGCACGGAATGGTCAATTGACAGCAGTATCGTCTGCCGTTAGAATGGCAGGCGTGCCTGTCACAGATCGGTCCGGTTGCAGAAAACCGGACCGATCTGAAGCCCCGTCCCATCGTCGATCGGTCCGGTTTTCCGCAACCGGACCGATC
>JALORT010000330.1 GCA_025458755.1 Methylotetracoccus sp. | reverse complement strand
GTACAGCCCGCGCCGCAGCAGCAACCTCGGGGCGGAGTATCCCGCGCCGCCGTTCGGCCGCATTCGGGGTTGCTCAACTGTCGTAGCGTTTCTCCAGCATCGCGACCGCCGGCAAGGTCTTGCCTTCGAGGAATTCCAGAAACGCACCCCCTCCGGTCGAGGCGTAGGAGATGCGGTCGCCGATCCGGTACTTGTCGATCGCCGCCAGGGTGTCGCCGCCCCCGGCAATCGAGAAGGCGGGACTTTCCGCGATCGCTTCGGAGACAATCCGGGTTCCTTCGGCAAACTGATCGATCTCGAATACTCCGACCGGCCCGTTCCAGACGATCGTCCCGGCCTGCCTGATCAACTCGGCGTAGCGGGCGGCGGTCTCGGGACCGATATCCAGGATCAGATCATCGTCCTCGACCTCGGCCACCTTCTTCACGACGGCCGCGGCGTTCTCGGAACATTCCTTGGCACAGACGACATCGGTCGGCACCGGGATTTCGGCACCTCGTTCGCGCGCGGCCGCGGTCAGCCGGCGCGCTTCCGGCACCAAATCCGCTTCGTACAGCGATTTGCCGACCGGGTAACCCGCCGCTGCAATAAAGGTGTTCGCGATACCGCCGCCGACGATCAGCTGATCGACCTTGCCGGACAGCGAGTCCAGAACCGTCAGCTTGGTCGACACTTTCGACCCGCCGACGACCGCCAACAGCGGATGCGCCGGACTCTTCAGCGCTTTTCCCAGGGCATCCAGTTCCGCCGACAGCAACAGCCCGGCACAAGCGACCGGGGCGTACACGCCGACGCCATGGGTCGAGGCCTGCGCGCGGTGCGCCGTTCCGAAGGCATCCATCACATACACATCGCAGAGGCCCGCCATCTTCTTCGCGAGTTCCGGATCATCCTTTTTTTCACCTTTGTTGAACCGCACGTTCTCGCAGAGGACCACCTCGCCGGGTTCCATGCTGAAGCCCCCGAGCCAGTCCTTAACCACACGGACCGGCTTACCCAGCAGCTCTCCCAGCCGCTCAGCGACTGGCTTCATCGAAAATTCCTCTGCATACTCGCCTTCGCTGGGACGCCCGAGGTGGGACATCAGCATCACCTTGGCGCCGGCATCCAGTGCCGCGCGAATCGTCGGTAGGCTGGCGCGAATACGGGTATCACTGGTCACTTTACCGTCCTTGATCGGCACATTCAGATCTTGACGGATCAGCACCCGCTTTCCTTTCAGATCGACGTCAGTCATGCGTGTAAAAGCCATAGCAAGCTCCTTGAAATGTTTAGGAAAGATGAGGACTCAGTCGTGCCGCCACTTGATCGAACATCCCATGCCCGGGATTTGATCCGCGGGACCCTTGCCGGTTAGAGCAATTTGTTTCATGGCCTCGAACAGCTCCCGGCGGGCACCGGGGGGTGCGCTCTCCTTGCGACTGGCGTCGAGACGACCACGATACTGCAATTCGAGGTCGCCGTTATAGCCGAAGAAGTCCGGTGTGCAGACAGCGCCGTAGGCTCTCGCGATCTGTTGTGTTTCGTCTAGCAGATAGGGAAAAGGATACCCGAATCGCTCGGCGACGATCTTCATTTGCCCGAAGGAGTCCTCGGGGTAATCGGACGGGTCATTGCTCATGATCGCAACGGCGCCGATACCGTATCCCTGCAGGTCCCGAACATCGCGGACGATCCGGTCCCGCACGGCTTTCACATACGGGCAATGGTTGCAGATGAACATCACCAGTAGGCCTTGGGGGCCCCGGCATTGCCCCACGGTCCACATTCGTCCATCGACTCCGAGCAATTCGAAGTCGATAGCTTTCCGGCCAAAATCGCAGACCGGCGTTTCGACACTGGCCATAACACCCGATTTCCATTGAATTCTCAGTCCGGATCATATCAAACAAACGCACCGGCGTCCTCCGGCAGGGCCGGGAGCCTGCAATCGTGTGAGAGGTCGGCGCGAGACTCTTGCCAAGAACATCCATGAGTGTCATGGTAATGTGCGGCAGCGAACCCGGCTAAGGGTTGCGTGTGGGTTGCGGCCGAAGGGCGCATACCCCGTTGCTCCGATGGTATAGGTCCTCCCGCCACTACCCGATAAAACGTGCTGATGGCTGCAGACGAGCAAGACAAGATGAACGGTTTGCGCTTGGCGGAAATGATTCAGGTTCATGCGAAGACCCAGGCGAACGCAGCGGTTGCGGCGGCTCTTGAGCGAGCCGGGGACGCGGCGGCACGAGCCGAAGCCAAAGCGAGGGAACAAATCGCGCAGCATCAACGAAGGATGCATGAGCTGGTCAGGCTGCGATACAACAAGGCCTGCGCCGATCGCCGAACGGGCATTGACGATCCGCTGGCGGCCGATGATGGAGCGGATCTGCAGCCGGCTTACCGCGCGCCGCTGCGCGATGCGATCGCGTTGCGCGCTTACGGTAAAGCGGAACGACGCGGTTTCGAACCCGGAGGCGACACCGAGGACTGGCTCCAGGCCGAGCGGGAACTCCTTGTCATGCAGGCCGGTTCGCGCAGGGAACAACTGACTTGCGCCGCAAGAACACCTCCCGACTGACCGCGTGTTTCCTTTCCGGACCCGCCGTGCCTGCGCTCAAACCAGGGCCGATAGGTTGACCGCCGCGAGGATGCAGAGCGCGGCGTTCCCTCCTGCTCATTAGTTCTTGCCCGCTCAGAACGGCGGCCGCCGCCCGCCCATCTGCCCTTTCATACCCCGCAGCAGGTTGGCAATGTTGCCGCCTTTGAATTTCTTCATCACCTTCTGCATTTGATCGTGCTGCTTCAACATTCGGTTGATATCGGCGATGTCCGTGCCGGAGCCCATCGCGATGCGGCGCTTGCGCGAGGTATTGATGATGTCCACTGTCTTCCGTTCCTGCGGCGTCATCGAATCGATGATCGCCAGCTGTTGGATCATCTCTTTGTCGTTGACCTTGTCCTTCATGTCCTTGGGCATGCTTGCTACCCCCGGCAGTTTGTCCAGCATCGCGGCCATGCCACCCATGTTCTTGATCTGCAGCAATTGATCGCGGTAGTCGTTCAGGTCGAAGCCTCTGCCCTTGTGGATTTTCTTGGCCAGCTTCTCGGCCTTCTCGCGATCCATCTTGCGCTCCACCTCTTCGATCAAGGTAAGCACGTCGCCCATACCCAAGATCCGTGAAGCCACGCGATCCGGGTGGAACACTTCCAAGGCAGCTGTCTTTTCACCGACGCCCAGATATTTGATGGGTTTGCCGGTGATGTGACGGATCGACAGCGCCGCTCCGCCGCGCGCATCGCCGTCGGTCTTGGTCAGGATCACCCCGGTCAGCGGCAGCGCATCGTTAAACGCCTTAGCCGTGTTCGCGGCGTCCTGCCCGGTCATGCTGTCCACCACGAACAAGGTTTCGATCGGCTTGATCGTGGTGTGCAGCCGCCTGATCTCGTCCATCATTTCCTCGTCCACATGGAGGCGTCCTGCCGTATCGACGATCACGACATCGAAATACTTCTTACGGGCCAGATCCATCGCGCCTTTCGCGATGTCCAACGGATCCTGCGAAGGATCACTGGGAAAAAACTCGACGCCGACCTCGGCCGATAACGTTTTGAGCTGCTCGATCGCGGCCGGACGATAGACGTCGGCGC
>JALORT010000329.1 GCA_025458755.1 Methylotetracoccus sp. | reverse complement strand
GCCGCTGGGGACGCTGATCATCGGGACCGCAAGGGATGTGACGGCACGCCGGCAAACCGAGCATGAGCTGATGCAGGCGGCCGCTGTGTTCTCAAGCACCCATGATGGGGTGATCATCACCGACGCCGCACAGCAGATTGTGGCCGTCAACCGCGCGTTCACCGAACTGACCGGATACTCGGAGGAGGAGGTCATCGGGAAGACCCCCGAGGTGTTGAGATCAAAGCGCCATGATGCCGAGTTCTATCGCGACATGTGGTCCATGATCGAAGCGACCGGACACTGGCAGGGCGAAATCTGGAACCGGCGCAAGTCGGGCGAGATCTATCCGGAGCTGCTGACCATCAGCGCAATCGTCGACCCCCAGCGCAAGGTGTCGGGGTATGTCGGTGTTTTCACGGATATTACAGGGCTCAAGAGACATCAGGAACAATTGGAGCTGCTAGCCCATTACGATCCGCTCACCGGTTTGATCAATCGGAGGCTGCTGATCGCCCGACTGGAACATGCCCTGCAGATCGCGCTTCGCAAATCCGAGTCCGGAGCGCTGCTGCTGATTGATCTCGATCGCTTTAAGGAGGTCAACGACTGCTTTGGCCACCCGGCCGGGGATGAGTTACTCAAAAAAGTCGCGCTGCGCTTCAAGAACAGGCTGCGCAGTTCAGACAGCCTGGCCCGGCTCGGCGGCGATGAATTCGCCGTGATGCTGGAATCGCCGGTCGACGCGCGCATCGCGGCCCGCATCGCGGGGGATCTGCTGGACACGCTGACCGATGACATTTCGTTAAGCAGCGGCGCCAACGTGAATATCGGGGTCAGCATCGGCGTCGCGCTGTTTCCGGACCATGGTCTTCGGGTCAGCGACCTGCTGGCACACACCGATGCAGCGCTGTACGAGGCCAAGCGGGAAGGGCGCAATACTTTCCGGTTTTTCAGCGAACAGCTGACGCAGAAGGCCCGCGAGCAGCGACGGATGGAACAGCGACTGCGGCAGGCACTGAAGAACGATGAACTGAAAGTGTATTACCAAGCGCAGATGGACCTTGCAAGCGGGCGCGTCATCGGCGCCGAGGCGCTGGTCCGTTGGCTGGACCCGGTGGAGGGCCTGATTCTGCCGGAGCGGTTCATTGGTCTCAGCGAAGAAACACGGCTGATCGTGCCGCTGGGCGACTGGGTGCTTCAAACGGCCTGCCGGCAGGTCGAAGCCTGGGCACGTGCAGGTCTGCCGCCCATTCGGCTGGCCGTGAACCTGTCTGCGTTCCAAGCCTCGCAGCCGGAAACTGCCGGACGAGTAGTGGAAATCCTGACCGAAACGGGCTTCGTCCCTCAAGCCTTGGAACTGGAATTGACGGAAACCGCGCTGCGGGCCAACCAGATCAATCAGGTCAACCTGTTTGTCGAGATGCAGCACTTGGGCGTCACCCTAGCGCTCGATGATTTCGGAACCGGGCTGTCGTCGCTGACCACGCTGGAAAAACACCCCGTAGACGCGTTGAAAATCGACCGCAGTTTCATTACAGCGCTGCCCGGCGACCCGACTGCGGTGCGAATCACCACCGCGATCATCGGTCTCGCCCACACGCTGGGTTTCCGCACCATTGCGGAGGGCGTTGAAACCAAAGAGCAGCTCGCATTTCTGGCGGCGGAAGGCTGCGATGCCTGTCAAGGCTATCTGTTCGGCCCGCCTCTTCCCGCCGAGGAGTTCGCGCAGCGGTATCTTCGCGCTGCTTGAGCGGAAGACCGCCACGGCGCCGAATCCCCTTACTCGAGCTGCTCGCAATGACTCGTTTCAGCGTTGCAGCTTTGCTTATAGGGACTGCCGCTGACGCACTGCCAGCGGGCTTTTTCCACAGCCGCTTTCTTGTCCTTGGCGACGCCGAAATACGGGTTGCCATTGCTGTCGCGCACCGCGCATTTCCAGTCGCCTCGCATCCAGGCCGGCACCAGGGGATCGTTCGAGCAAGACGACAGCAGGGCGGCGATCCCGGCTGCCAACAAAAGAGAGTTCTTCATCGAAGTTATCGGTCCGTGCAGCACTATCGGAACAGTTCAATCATTCCTTAGTGAAGATGCGCGAGCACCGACGCCGTGTCAAGCCGCGGACGCGCCCGCACAACCCTTTTCGGGCTGTGGCATGCTCGGCGGGTGCCGGCTTCAGCCCGCGATAGACGTTCGCTCCGCAGCCAACGCGTCTTGGCGGCACCGCAGCAACGGCACGGCCCTGCAACCTGTCGGGTTTGCGCTTCCCATTCTTAGACACGTAATATCATCCGCTGGCCCCCCATCAAAACCCCATCAGCCATGTGCCAGTTGCTCGGCATGAATTGCAATGTCCCGACCGACATCTGTTTCTCGTTCGAGGGCTTTCAGCTGCGCGGCGGGGTGACCGATCACCACAAGGACGGGTGGGGCATTGCGTTCTTCGAAGGGCGCGGCTGTCGGGTATTTCTCGATGCGAAGGCCACCATTGAATCGCCGGTGGCCGAGCTGGTGCGGCGCTACCCGATACACTCCAAGAATGTCATCGCGCATATCCGGAAAGCCACCCAGGGACGGGTGGCCCTGGAAAACTGCCACCCCTTCAAGCGCGAGTTGTGGGGAGGCTACTGGGTCTTCGCGCACAACGGAAATCTAGAAGATTTCCAACCCGCATTCAGCGGCAGCCTGCGCCCGGTCGGGGACACCGACAGCGAGTGTGCCTTCTGCTGCCTACTGGACCGCCTGCGCCTTGCCTTTCCGAACGGGTCGCCCGCGATCGCGGATCTGAGCGCGGCACTACGCACCGTCACTGCCGAGATCGCAGGGCATGGGCTGTTCAATTTCCTCCTGTCGAACGGCGAGTGGATGTTCGCTCATTGTTCGGACCGCTTGCACTACCTGACTCGACAGAGCCCATTCCGCGAGGCCCATTTGATTGACCAGGACATGACCGTCGACTTCAGCGCGGTGACCCGTCCCGACGACAAAGTAACGGTGATCGCTTCCGTGCCGCTGACCGACAACGAAACCTGGACGGCGATGCATCCGGGTGAGCTGCTGCTGTTTCGCGAAGGCGAAGCCGTCTTCGGCATCTAGAGACCCCTGCCTTTCCGGGCAGCGCCTAAGACGTCCCGGTCTGGCGCCACTCGGACAGCCAGTCGCGCACCATGCGGATGGTCCAATCCGGGTCATCCAGCGGCAGATCATGCCCAGCCGCCGGATGGATACGCGGCACCAGGCCCCACTGTGCAGCCAAGGCGTCCGTGCAGCCCGGATCGGCCAGGCGGTCGCCCCGGCTGCTGAGCAGCAGCACCGGGACCAGCGGCTTCACCGAGGGAGGCGAATAGCGCGCGGCGGCGACCAGTTGGCGCACCACATTGGCCGCATCCACCGGGTGTTCCCGGTGAATCTCGACCCGGCTCTGCACCAGCGCGTCGATTTCGCGCCGGGTCCTCAGCGCCGACGTGAGCTCAAGAATGCCGCGTTCCCGCGCCGCGACGTCCCGCTGCAGCGCGACGCGGATCATCTCCGGCCAAGCACGCCAGTTCAGCCGCTGATGGAACGGACTGAGCCGCCGCAGGCTCGTATTGATCAGCACCGACCCGGCAATCTCCTCCGGATGTCGATCCATCCACTCGATCGCCACCATCGAGC
>JALORT010000328.1 GCA_025458755.1 Methylotetracoccus sp. | reverse complement strand
GGCCGCAGGGTCGCGCTGTGCGATCAGCCGATTCAATCGCTCATACAGTTGCCTCCGGTTCGGCAGATCGGTCAGTACGTCATGCCTCGCCTCATGGATCAGTCGCCGAACCGCGGTCCAATTCGCCACGGGCAAGTCGATCTTGACCAGGAGGCCGATGGTGCCGCCGAAGGAATCCCTCAGCACGTGAGCGGACACCTCGCTGAGGGCAAGCCCGCCGGAATTGCGGATCAGCAGGCGCCCCGAACATCCTTGATCGATCCCTGGTGAGCGCAGAATTCTGTCCACCAAGCCGGGGACAGAGTCGTCCACATGCTGATCCGTCTTTAGCGAACCCGGCAAGCATTTCCTCAGCAACATTTTCAAGGGTGGCAGCGTACCCGCCGCGCGCGCTTCGGCGGCCTTGATGCTCTCGTAGCGGATCGTTCCCGACCGGTCGCAAGCGATAATGACATCGGGCAACGAAGCGGACACCCACTGCAGCCATCGGTCCCCTTGGTGCGCGGCAGTGACGGAAAACGACGACGTCCGCTGGCACGCGGTTCTATCGATCGCGGGATATCCGTCCATAACGCCCCCAAAGCCACCCAACTATTCACACTCGACTGCGCCACGGGGCGGGACGGCGCGGTTGCACGGCACCCCGGCATGGCTCGGTGCGTATTCTTTGCCGAAGTGACGCGTTTGGGTATCCGTATCACTACGTAGGACACCGAATATTTTCGGTCCCGGCCATGCTTACGCGGGGTTTCCGGCGGTCCTTTTACGACGCGGAATAAGCGGCTCCTCAATACCAGAATCGAATACCGGCCACGGCACGAACGGTATGCCGATGTTCCAGTAACGACTCCTCCTCGACATAGTCGAAACCGATATAAGGGGCGAACTCGCGAACGAACTCGTAGCGGAGTCTCGCACCCGCTTCAAACTCGATGATTCCCGCCTGGACACCGCGGTTGTTCAAATTCTTGGCGGCGAGGTTGAGTTCCACGCGGGGCTGAAGAATCAGTCTCTGCGTCAGCAGGAGTTCGTAGGCGAGTTTGAAGCGGCTCAGAACGTTCCCGTATTCGTTCACGAACATCGCCGCTTCCACTTCAAAAAAATACGGGGCCAAACCCTGAATTCCCAAGACTCCGCTGAACGCGCGCTCCGGCTCGAACGAACGGCGAGCCCCCACCTGCAGATCCCAAAACGTGGCGATGTTACGGCTGTAAAGCACCTGGAGATCGCCCTGCCCCAAGATTCCCTGCGAAAACGCATAATCGCCTTCGCTCTTGATCCAAAGCTTGTTGAGGTCACCCCCCGTCCAGCCTTCGACGTCCCATTTGAACAACTGGATGTTCTCGTTGCCCTCGTATTCAAAACGCTCCGCGCGCAGCATCGTGTAGAGCGGTTCGGTCCCCATGCCTGCCATGGCGAACTCTGACCACAGGAGACACGCCATACCGAGACGGCGTGCGGTCCGTGGAACGCTCCTTCTCAAGGTAGATTCGCGGTTCAATGGTGCATGTGTTTCCGATGCGGGACGGGATCGTCGCGTTCGACCACGACTTCCCGAAACATTCCAGACTCCATGTGATAGAGGAGATGGCAATGGAACGCCCAGGAGCCCGGCGCGTCTGCGGTCACGTCGACGCTGACGGTTTCCCCGGGGCCGACGTTAACGACATGCTTGCGCGGATTGAAAGGTCCGAGGCCGTTGTCAAGATCCTGCCACATGCCGTGCAGGTGGATCGGATGGTTCATCATCGTTTCATTGACGTACGTGAAGCGCACCCGCTCCCCGTAGCGCAGCCGGATCGGCTCGGCTTCGGCGTATTTTTTGTCGTCGAACGACCAGATGTAGCGGAACATGTTCCCCGTCAGCTTGAGTACGATCTCGCGATCCGGTTTACGCCAGTCGTGGTGGTGCTGCGCACTGCGGAGATCGCGGTAGCCGAGTGTGCCCGGTGCCGCCTCAGAGCTGTCGTCCGTGCCGTGCATGGCGTGCATGGCATGGATGTCGTGGTGGGAGGCTGCATCGACTGTCCTCGGGGGCGACGCGTGATCTTCCGATCGTGCTCCGCGATGGCCGGCATGGGATTCGTGGATCACGGCGGGGTCCGGGCGCGGTTTTGGGCCTGGATGCGCGCGATGAGCGCCGTGAGTCCCGCCCATCTCCCCGAGCGTCACCAGGCGGCGAGTACGCAGCGATGGGACGGCGGCACGCATGCCGTAGCGGGGAGCCAGCGTACCGCGGGCGTAACCGCTGCGATCCATCGCCTCGGCGAAAATGCTGTAGGCCCGACGGTCTTTCGGTTCCACCACTACATCGTACGTCTCGGCCACGGCAATGCGGAATTCGTCGACCGTGAGCGGGGCGATGTCCTGACCATCGGCCTGAATCACACGCATGGCAAGGCCCGGCACGCGGACATCGAAATGCGTCATCGCCGACGCGTTGATGAAGCGCAGGCGGACCCTGTCGCCGGGCCGGAACAGTCCGGTCCAGTTTTGTTCCGGGTTTCGTCCGTTGATCAGGAAGGAATAGGCGTAGCCGGTGACGTCAGCGAGGTCAGTCGGATCCATCCGCATCTGTCCCCAGGCCAGGCGGTCCGCGACGGTGTGCCGGAACCCCTGATCGACGAGGTCCCGAAAGAAGTCGACGACCGTGCGCTGTTGGAAGTTGTAATAGTTGCTCTGCTTCTTCAAACGGGTCAGCACGCGCGCCGGGCGTTCATCGGTCCAATCGGACAATACAATTACATGGTCGCGTTCGTAGCCGTCTGCTTCCGGTTCCTGCGGATCGATCAGCAGGGCGCCGTACAATCCGGCCTGCTCCTGCAACCCGGAGTGACCGTGGTACCAGTAAGTCCCGTTCTGCAGCACCGGAAAGCGGTAGATGAACGTGGTACCCGGAGCAATCCCCGGGAAGCTGATGCCGGGCACACCGTCCATCTGATACGGCAGCAGGATGCCGTGCCAATGAATCGACGTCGGTTCGGACAAGCGGTTGGTGACGTATAAGGTGACTTCCTCGCCTTCCCGCCAACGCAGTGTCGGCGCCGGCAACTTGCCGTTGACCAGCACCGCTGGGCGCGCATTGCCGGTCACATTCACCGAGCGCTGTTCGACGGACAGGTGGTACGTGCCCGGTTCGGCTGAAAACGGGGCTGTGGCCAAAGCAGTGATCAGCAGCAGAGGTCGACGCCACTCGTGTAATGTGAGCATCGATGAGTCAGCGCGGACAGACGCCGATTTCCTCGGCCTGGAAACCGCAACGCATTGCGAACGATCGTGTCGTGGGTCTCACCCACTCCTTACGTGGTGCGCATCGAACGGTCCGCTTCCAGCGACTGGTGCTTGCGGCATGCCCTGCCGGAAAGCCCTCATCGGCCAGGACGCCATAATCGACCGGGAGCCAAGGGTGTTCCGCCAGCGCCGTCTCGGGTTGAAGACCGAAGTGCGCAATGCCGCCGTCCGCGTCGATCGGGCGCTCGCCGCGCGGTATCCGCAGTGATTCCTGCCGCCTCGCATCGTCAATCAAAGTCATGCATCTTGCCGCTGCTGCGATTGGTGAAGGTTCTGCCCACGAGATCATCGTTCGGAGGCGGCAACACCGTCCAGGCTCTCCGGGCGCGCCGCGACCCGGAACCTGAGCAACACCCCGGTGTCGTTGGACTTGTCAATGCGAAGACCGGCATGTGCGCCTTCATCGGTCTCCAGCAGACCGATCCGAATCACATCAGTGATGTGTTCCGTGACATGCAGCTTGCCCTCCCCCAGCAACAGCATCAGATCCCGCCGGTTCGGTTCCAGACTCAGACCGCCGAAAGGCAAATCCCGGGCAGTCCGGTGGGCGCGACTTTCGTCAATGTCGGCCGCGCGCACTTGGGAGGACCGTTCGAGAATGCTGGTCGTGACCAACCACCCGCGATGCTGCCGGCTGAAGTCCTCACAGAATCGCTGCCACTGATCGGGAACGATGTTGGTACTCTTCATGGCTTGCCTCCTGTTCGTCGGTGTTAGGCGGAACGCGTGCGTGCCAGAGTTGGACAGGCGCATGCCAGCAAGATGCGAACTTCGGCGGCGCCGCCCGAACGCTGGGCGAGCCCGCCCGCTTTCCGGACGGCTTAGCCAGCCACCGCCCAAATCAGGAAACTACCCATTAAGGCCGCTGCCGCCGACCAGGTTCGGATGAACGCGGGGGTTTGGTGTGTCCACCGGTCCAGCAGGAGTCGCATGCGCGCGACACCGAGCACAGGCAGCACGATGGCCGCAGCGATCGCGACGCCCCCGATGACTCGGAGCACCATCGGGGCGCGGGATAACGGGGCAACGTACCAGAGAGCCGCACCGAAAACGAGCCGCAGGACCACCGCGAACCAGAGCGCGGCCCGTGTGCGCCAGAGCCCCGCGAACCCCGTTATTCCGGCGGGACGAACCAGGCCGTAGACGCCCAAGCCGGTGATGATCGCCGACAGCGTCACTACGACAAGTTGGAAGCCAACGGGGAGGAACATACCAGCGTCTCGGTGTCTTGAGCGGCAGCGGTGGTGCCCGGTTGCTTGCGCCCGCCTTCCACTGCGGAGGGCGGGATCGCCGGAAGCTGCGCGACGAATTCGGCCCCGCAACCCAGGCCCTCGCTGACCACGCGAAGCGTACCGCCGTGCAGCGAGATAAGCCGCCGAGCAAACGCCACACCGACTCCTAAACCCCTTGCTTTCGGGTCGCCCGAACTGCCCGCGCCAATAAAGGGCTCGAAGATCGCGTCCAGCATCGCCGGGGCCAGTCCGGCGCTATCGTCGCCGACCCGGATCACTACGCTGCCGTCTTCAAGATCCGCGCGAAGCGCGACGATGCCGCCCTCCGGTGCGGACCTCACCGCATTCAGCAACAGTTGCTGGATGACGTATTCCAGCCGGGCTTCATCGCCGGTGACCCAAAGCTCACCCGCCGAAAGCTGGCAGTGCAGGGTTTGGTTTCGTTCCTCGGCAAGCCCGCGACACGCCGCTATTGTGCGTTCCAACACCGGCGTGAGATTCAGCGAAGCGAACTCCAACTCAAGACGCCCCAGTATGGCGCGCGAAAAATCCAGCAGCTCATTAACCGTGCTGCTCATGGCCCTGACCTGGCTTTCGATGCTGGCCCCCGCCCAATCCACGACGTCGGGTTTGCTGACCCCGTAACGCTGCAGCATCTGCGCCGCACTGAGTATCGGTGCCAGTGCATTTTTCAACGCGTGAGCCAGGAACTCAATGGAGCGGTAACCCTGCTGATCCAGTTCATCCCACGGCTCTTGCCCCGCGATGTTCCCGCGATTCCGCTCGTCACTCTGAGGGTACGCAGACAACGTGATCCCCAAAAAAAGACCGTTGGAGGACTGCAGCAGCCGCAGTCGGCCTTTCGACGACATAGGCATCCGGGACGAATCAGTC
>JALORT010000327.1 GCA_025458755.1 Methylotetracoccus sp. | reverse complement strand
ACCCAGCGAATGAAGAAGACACCGATGGCGATGACGGCGATGGTCACCACGATGCCCATCGGGGATCTCATTTTTTCTACCAGATCGAGTATAGCTCCCATTGTACCTACCTTGACTCTTATGAATGGATTTGTTGAACAGCGTTCAGATCAAGATCCGAGTGCCATCGCGCCGATATGTTACCCGTTGCTGAAGTTGTGTCAAGAATGAAAGAGTTCGGCAGTTGCCGCAGGGGGTATGCCAAAGCATGGAGTCACAGGGTCCGGCAAAAAAAAAGCCCGGGCGTTTGCCCGGGCTTTATCTCTGGCTGCTTCTGCAGTTTTTTGATTCCGAGTATCCCGGCTATGCGCGAGTCGGCGAAGGTCGAAACAGCCTAGGCATCGAAAGGATCGATGTTTAGAGAGCCGAACCCATCGGCGCTTCGATCCTCTGCTTGTCGCCATCGGGAGAGTTGCCGCAGCCGACAACTACCAGCGACATCATCACAACGCTCAGCGCTACTAGTACTTTCTTCATAGATCCTCCTCTTATAGTGTGAAGTCACAACAGAGTCTTCTTTATGTCGTGCCCATGGGCACCGCGTTTTTATAAAGAAAGTTGTTTTTAATTGCAAGCGCCCCTGCGCATTCCCAGGTGTCGAGGCGTCTCGAGGAAGCTGCGCGGGTCCGGGATCCCTTCGCCGGGCATCGTGACTCAGCGCGCCAGCGGGGGGTGTGGATGCCGGGCAGCACATGTTCTCCGAACTCGGGCGAGTCCCCATGCTCGTCGATGTTTCGTCCTGGGTGCGTTCGAGTCCTCAAATTGACGGCGCCGTAAAGCCTGTTGTATGCTCCCCCGCTTTCGTTTAGCAAAGTTCGCGGAGCCATCGGAATGTATGCGGTAATTCAGACAGGCGGCAAGCAATACCGGGTTGCGCCGGGCGACAAGCTGAAGGTGGAGTCCGTCGAGGCAGAGGCGGGTGCCGTCATTGAATTCGACCAGGTCTTGATGATCGGGAGCGATGCCGGCGTGCAGGTCGGTCGTCCGTTCGTGGCAGGTGGGAAAGTCACTGCGACCGTCACGGCTCACGGACGTCATCCGAAAGTGCGGATTGTCAAGTTCCGGCGACGTAAGCACCATATGAAGCAGATGGGGCACCGCCAGAACTTTACCGAAGTTCACATTGACGGCATCACTGGTTAGTGGTCGGGAGTTCGATTCATGGCACATAAGAAAGCGGGTGGCAGTTCCAGGAACGGCCGCGACTCAAAGCCCAAGATGCTGGGCGTCAAGCGCTACGGCGGCGAGTTCGTTCGTGCCGGTAGCATTATCGTGCGGCAACGTGGAACACGTTTCCATCCGGGTGAGAATACCGGCTGTGGTCGCGATCACACGATTTTCGCAACCGCCGATGGTCACGTCAGATTCGACGCCAAGGGACCCGAAAAGCGCAAGTTCATCAGTGTGGTGCCGGCATCGGCCTGACCAGTCGGACTGATGGCCGAGCCCAGAGAAAAGCCCCGGACGACGGGGCTTTTTTGATGTTGCCATGAAATTTGTCGACGAAGTCCGTGTGAGGGTCGAGGCCGGGGACGGCGGTAACGGGTGCGTGAGCTTCCGCCGCGAAAAGTACATTCCGTTCGGCGGTCCGGACGGGGGCGACGGCGGGGACGGCGGAAGTGTCTACCTGGTCGGCTCCTCCAATCTCAATACCCTGGTCGATTTCAGGTTTCACTCAGTCTACCGCGCCGGGCGGGGCGAGAACGGCAGCGGCGCTAATTGCACCGGTCGCAAAGGTGAAGATTGCCTGCTGAAAGTGCCGGTCGGTACGATCGTTCACGACGAGGAGACGGGGGAGAAGCTCGGCGACCTGGTGCGTGAAGGTCAAACCCTGCTCGTCGCCCAGGGCGGATTTCACGGTCTCGGGAACACTCGCTTCAAGAGCAGCACCAATCGCGCGCCGCAACGGGCAACGTCCGGATCGCCGGGCGAAAGGCGCGTTCTGCATCTGGAGCTGAAGCTCATCGCAGACGTCGGTTTGCTCGGCATGCCAAATGCCGGCAAGTCCAGTCTGATCCGGGCGATCTCCGCTGCGCGACCCAAGGTTGCCGACTATCCCTTTACGACGCTGCATCCCAATCTTGGTGTGGTCCGCGTTGACGATCAGCGCAGTTTCGTCGCTGCCGACATCCCGGGGTTGATCGAGGGCGCTGCGGAGGGTGCCGGGCTCGGTGTACGTTTCCTCAAGCATCTCTCGCGGACGGGGCTGCTGCTCCACCTGCTGGACGTCACGCCGGAAGCGGCTGCGGAGGAGCCGGTTACGGCATTTCGCAAGGTCAGCGCAGAGCTGGCAAAGTGGGGGGATGAGCTGGAGACGAAACCGCGCTGGCTGGTGTTGAACAAGATCGACCAGTTGCCGCCAGAGGACGTCCGGGGCCGCTGCGATGAGCTACTGAGAGAGCTGGACTGGTCCGGACCCGTGTTTCCGGTTTCAGCGCTGCGTGGCGACGGGTTACGCGAACTGGTATTCGCGATCATGGAGTTTCTGGACGAACGGCGGGGGGCGGATGCAGTCGCGCAGCCAGTTTCGGCAGGCTGAACGGGTCATCGTCAAGATCGGCAGTTCGCTGCTGACCGGCGGCGGTCGTGGTCTGGACATGGCGGCGATTCAGGCGTGGGTCGACCAGATCGCCGATCTCTGCGCGCGCGGAATTGCCGTTGTCCTGGTGTCCTCGGGGTCCGTCGCCGAAGGCATGAGTCGCCTGGGGTGGAAGGTGCGACCGCGTTCGCTGCACGAGCTGCAGGCGGCCGCCTCGGTCGGTCAGATGGGATTGGTTCAGACCTACGAGTCTCTGTTTCAGCAGCACGGTCTCAAGACTGCGCAGATCCTCCTGACCCACGATGATCTGTCCGATCGCCAGCGTTACCTGAACGCGCGCAGCACCCTGCGTACGCTGCTCGAGCTCGGGGTCGTGCCGATCATCAACGAAAACGACACCGTCGCGACCGAGGAGATCCGATTCGGCGATAACGACACCCTCGCTGCGCTGGTCGCAAACTCCTTGCAAGCCGATCTTCTGATCATCCTGACCGATCAATCCGGGCTGTTCGATCGTGACCCTTCGGTCCATCCCGATGCCGAACTGGTCAGCGCGGCTGGCGTCAACGATGCGCGGCTCGGCTCCATGGTCGGCGAGAGCCGAAGCGGCTTGGGGCGGGGAGGAATGATCACCAAACTCCGGGCGGGGCGCCTCGCGGCCCGTTCGGGAACGGCGACCGTCATCGTCGGAGGGCGTGAGCCAAAGGTGCTCTCGCGGGTGATCGCCGGCGACGATCTGGGCACTTTTCTCATCCCCGATCTGTCTCCGATGTTGGCGCGCAAGCGCTGGCTTGCGGGTCAGCTGAAACTCAAAGGCGCAGTGGTGCTGGATGACGGGGCCGTCGCCGTGCTGCGCGAAGCGGGTCGCAGCCTATTGTCAATCGGCGTAACGGCGGTACAGGGAAGCTTTGACCGCGGTGATCTGATCGCCTGTCTGGATTCGTCAGCGGCTGAAGTCGCCAGGGGGCTGGTCAACTACAGCGCCGACGAGGCGCGCCGGATCATGGGCCGCCCCAGCGGCGATATCGAAGCCATTCTCGGCTACGTGGATGAGCCGGAACTCATCCACCGCGACAATC
>JALORT010000326.1 GCA_025458755.1 Methylotetracoccus sp. | reverse complement strand
TGCACCGGTTTCGCGAACGGCTTGCGCGACCGTGTCAAACACCGGCAGCCCCAAATGAACGGTACCACCCTTGCCCGGCGTGACCCCGCCGACGATCTGAGTGCCGATTTTCATCGCGTCCTGCGCGTGGAACGTGGCGTGTTCGCCGGTGAAACCCTGGAGGATGACCTTGGACTGTTGGTTTATGAATACGCTCATGGTTCAACCCTTCACGACGGCTACGGCTTTGCCCGCTGCGTCGTCGAGATTCTGAGCGGTGATGAACGATAATCCCGAACTGTCCAGCAGTTCTCGTCCCTCCTCGACATTGGTGCCGGCCAGCCGGACCACCATCGGCGCCTTGATGTGGAGGCTCTCCATGGCCTGGATCAAACCTCTCGCGATCCAGTCGCAGCGGTTGATGCCGGCGAAGATGTTCACCAGAATCGCCTTCACGCTGGGGTCCTGGAGTACGATCCGGCAGGCATTGGTGACTTTCTCCGGCGAGGCCCCGCCGCCAACATCGAGAAAATTGGCCGGCCGGCCGCCGTGCAGCGTGATGGCATCCATCGTCGCCATCGCGAGGCCCGCGCCATTCACGATGCAGCCGATGCTGCCGTCCAACGCGATGTAGTTCAGGCCGTGGCCGGAAGCCTCCACTTCTTTTGGGTCTTCCTCGTCGAAGTCCCGCATGCCGTTGATTTGGTGCTGGCGGTACAGCGCGTTGTCATCGAAGCTGATCTTTGCATCCAACGCAATCAACTGATCCTTGTCAACCACGGCTAGCGGATTGATCTCGGCCAGCAAAGCGTCCTTGTCGCGAATGCAGCGGTAGATCGCCTTCATGATCTTGACTGCCTGCGGCATCAGCTTGCCGCGGAGGCCGATCGCCGAGGCGACTTTCCGGCATTGGAAGTCCCGCAGGCCGATGGCCGGGTCCACCGTCTCCTGGAATACGCATTCCGGATGGGTCTTGTTGACCTCTTCGATGTCCATGCCGCCTTCGGAGGAGGCGATCACGGTGATGCGCTGGCTGCCGCGGTCGATCACGAACCCCAAATAATATTCTGCGGCGATGTCGCGGGCCTGCTCGACCAGCACCCGTTGAACCAGCGAACCGTCGGGGCCGGTTTGGTGGGTGACCAGCCGGCTGCCCAGCATTTGGTCGGCAAATTGGCGCACTTCGGTAACACTGCCAGCAAGCTTGACGCCGCCGGCTTTGCCGCGTCCCCCGGCATGGATCTGAGCCTTGACGACCCACCGTTCCCCGCCCAGATCTTCCGCGACATTCGCCGCCTGTGCGTAGGAAAAAGCGACGGCCCCGGCCGGAACCGGAACGCCGTAGGATTTCAGCAGCTCCTTTGCCTGATATTCATGGATGTTCACGGCTGGCTTTCCTCGAAGATGGCTTTAAGATACGCCCGCGACGCTGCGCCAGGCGTCCCGTCAGGCGACGTGTCGTGATTTTATCTGTTTGATTTGCATGACGACATTCTCGGCCATCCGGATCGATGCAGCGTCGATCAACCGGCCGTCGAGCGACACGGCTCCCTTGCCCTGACGCGCTGCTTCTTCCATCGCTTCCAGGATGCGGTAGGCGCGGGTGACTTCCTGCTCGGTGGGCGTGAACATTTCGTTGGCGAGTGCGACTTGGGAGGGGTGGATTGCCCACTTGCCCTCGCAGCCTAGCGCTGCCGCGCGGCGTGCCGCGGCCCGGTAGCCTTCGGCATCGTTGAAATCGCCAAACGGGCCGTCGATCGGGCGGAGGCCATAGGCGCGGCACGCGGCGGCCATGCGGGAGAGGCCGAAATGCCATTGATCGCCCCAGTGAAATTGTCGCTCTCCGTCGGGTAAGGCGTCGGTCAGCATGCCGTAGTCCGGATTGGCGCCGCCGATTTGGGTCGTGCGGGCCCGCACTGATGCCGCATAGTCGGCGACTCCGAAGACCATGGCCTCCATGCGTTCCGGGCATGACCGGGCGATTTCTTCGACGTTGGCCATCCCCATGGCGGTCTCGATCAACACGTGAAGGTTGATGGGCGCGAAACCCTTCGCCTGTTCGATTTGTGACAGCAGCGTGGCGACGAAGTACACATCCGCGGCAGTGCCGACCTTTGGAACCAATACCGTATCGAGCTTCTCGCCGCAGGCTTCGACTACTTCGACCAAGTCCCGGTAGCAGTAGTGCGTATCGAGTCCGTTGATGCGGATCGAGACTGCACACTGCGACCAGTCATACGTTCTGAGCGCATGGATGATGTGGCTTCGTGCCTGTTCTTTGTCGTCAGGCGCGACGGCGTCTTCGAGGTCCAGAAAAACGACATCCGCGCCTGCCGAGGGTGCTTTTTCCAACATCCGCGGATTGCTGCCGGGTACGGCAAGTTCGCTGCGGTGCAGCCGATTCTTGATCGCCATCGTTGAATTCGTTGCTAGGGCACTACTCTCGGCCGATCTTGGCGGCCGAACGGGTGCTGTATCGTGGAAAAGATCCAGGGCTGACCGGGGCCGTTCAATGGCAACCCACGGCATTCGCCGCACTCGATGCGGCCTGGAAGACCGCGAGTCTCAAGGGGTTGCTTCGAAGCGTCCGCGTCATTCGGCCGGGTCAAAGCGCGCGAGTATAGCGAAAAACCCATGACCCTGTGGTTTTTGTGTTGCGTTGGTGATGCGTTCCTTTGTTGGGGTACAGAAACAATTTGTTGCTGTGGGAATTTTTTGGTAATCTTTCGTCGAGGAACAACTTTTTGTTGTCAATATGCTACCGGCGGGTGGCATCCTTACACCATAAAGAGAGGGGAGAAAAATGATCACGAATAAGAAGACGGCCATAACGGCGATGTTCGCAGCTTCTGTCGCTGCGATTGGCGTTGTTCCGCAACAAGCCGCGGCGCGCGGACATACCACCGGCCTGTCGTCGCGCGAGTCGAGTCTCGAAGCACGGCTGAACGCGATGGAGGCGGAAATGCAGGCCTTGCGCTCTGAGTTAGCCGCTGCAAAGTCGGAGACGGCGCAGCAGGTTCAGGAAAACGCACAGAAGATCGAGCGGACGGAGCAGGTCGCTCAGCAGACGCAGCAGCAGATCGCCGACTCGGAAAAGCACGAGAAGGAAGATCATAGTTTGTTGTTCTTCCGCGGCGGTTACACTAGCATGGCTCACCCGCGCAACAGCGAACTGTTGATGCAAAATCAGGTGCTCAATCCAGGCATCGAAAGTGGCAACACCGGCGAAGGCTGGTATGTGGGTGCCGGGTTCGACCACGATTTGACCGACAACCTGTGGGGCATGTCGGACATGGTTGAAGTTGACGGCGAAGTGATGTTCCAGTACATGAACTTCGGCACCAGCGCGAATGCATTGGTGGCTAATTACACCACCAACGTGGTGGGTGTGCCCATCAACGTGAGGAACCAGCTAACGCAATTCACGCTCGCCGCCTCACCGAAAGTGAAGTTCAAGCTGCTCGACGGTGATCTGCGCCCGTGGATCATCCCATTCGGTCTGAGCATCAACGTGATCAGCCCGCCGTCTAGCGGAGTCACAGTGTTGAATCCCGGCTTGATGCTGGGCACCGGTATCGAATACCGGATCTGGGAAAATCTTTGGGCGGGCGCCGACTTCCGCTACAATTTCACCGGCGACGACCTGAACTACAAGGGGCAAGTCAACGGCGCGACCATCCTGAACCGTA
>JALORT010000325.1 GCA_025458755.1 Methylotetracoccus sp. | reverse complement strand
CCGCTCTCCCGTCAACCGATCAATAATGGCAATTCAACAAGATCAAACGGCTCATGAACGCTTACCGTGAAAGCATTACCGTGAAAGCATTGCCCCAGACCCGCCGCCACCGCTGTTGTTTCCCCTGGACGAATTCTTTGGTGCCCGCCGACGAGCCTCTTTTCTTGTCCTCGAACTGACTCAGACCTTGAGCTCACGCGCCGCTCGGCGTATAAACCTCCGCCAGACGACTCATCAGAGCGGTATGGTAAAGGCCGGTTCCACGGCAGCCCGGTCCTTCTTTGATGTGTTTCTTCACCATGGGAGGGCATGGCGGCACGGCTCTTGTCGCTCACCAAATCTGTGTTGTCACTCACGTCGTTCGCCGCTGAACGGACCCTTTAAACTGCGTCACAGCAACCTCTCGACTGCCTCTGCAACCGCATGAACTCCCGTCCATTATCGCCTCATCTCCAAGCCTATCGTTTGCCCGTTACCGGGCTGATTTCCATCTCACACCGTATCACCGGTGCCGTGCTCAGCATCGGCGCGCTGCTGTTACTTCTCGTCCCGATTTCGATCGCGCTCGGACCGGACAGCTTCAAGGCCACGCATGCGTTTTTGGCGTCCATGCCGGGGCGCTCATTGCTGTGGCTTTGGGTACTCTCGTTGCTGTTTCACCTCTGCCATGGCGTGCGGCATCTGCTGTGGGACTTGGGGCATGGATACTGCCGAGAACATCTCACCCGCTACGCTGTTGCCGAACTGATCGGATTCGGATTTCTGGTCACGCTGGTTTGGCTGGCATCGCTCGACTCCGCTTGACGTCTATGGACTATCGCACCCCCATCGCCCGAGCCCGCGGTCTCGGCTCTGCGCACCATGGTTCGCTTCACTGGTGGCGCCAACGAATTTCCGCGTTGACCTTAGTGCCTTTGGGCTTGTGGTTTGCTGTCTGCCTGGTTCGTTTACCCAACGCCGACTACGACACCGTTCGCGCGTGGTTTCAGAATCCGGTGAACAACGGCGTGCTGCTTGTTTTTCTTGTGATTGCCCTGTATCACGCCGCACTCGGACTGCGGGTCATCCTGGAAGATTACCTCCACGCCCGCTGGCTGAAGTTTTCCGCAACTCTATTGACCAATGCACTGCTATTGACCGCCGGACTGACCGGCGTGTTGGTCCTGCTGCAACTGCTGATTAGCGTCTGACAAGATGTCCAAAGCCTACGATTTGATCCGCCACAGTTACGATGTTGTCGTGATCGGCGCCGGCGGCGCCGGTCTTCGCGCGACGCTGGGCATGGCCGAGAAAGGGCTGAAGACAGCCTGTGTATCCAAAGTATTTCCGACGCGAAGCCACACCGTGGCCGCTCAGGGCGGCATCAGCGGAGCGCTGGGGAACATGGGAGAAGACAACTGGCGCTGGCATATGTACGACACCGTCAAAGGATCAGACTGGCTCGGCGATCAAGACGCTATTGAGTACATGTGTAGGGAAGCCGCCGCGGCCATCATCGAACTGGAGCACTATGGCGTTCCATTTTCGCGAACCGAGGACGGCCGTATCTACCAACGCGCCTTCGGTGGCATGACGACTCATTTCGGCGAAGGGAAAGCGCAGCGTACCTGCGCGGCGGCTGATCAGACGGGCCATGCCATCCTCCACACCCTGTATCAGCAGTCGCTGAAGCACGCCGCCGAGTTCTTCATCGAATATGTCGTCCTCGATCTGATCATGGATCAGGGGGTATGCCGAGGTGTGGTCGCCTGGTGCCTCGACGACGGCACGCTGCATCTTTTCTCGGCGCAGATGACAGTACTGGCCACCGGCGGTTACGGCCGCTGCTATTTTTCGTGCACCTCGGCACATACCTGCACCGGGGATGGCAACGGTATGGTCCTGCGCGCGGGTCTCCCGCTGCAGGATATGGAGTTTGTCCAGTTTCATCCGACCGGAATCTACCGCGCCGGCTGCCTGATCACCGAAGGTGTCCGCGGCGAGGGCGGCTTCCTGACCAACAGCGAGGGCGAACGATTCATGGAGCGGTATGCGCCGCACGCGAAGGACCTCGCATCACGCGACGTCGTCAGCCGGGCAATCACCATTGAAATCCAGCAAGGCCGCGGTGTCGGTCCATTGAAGGATCACATCCACCTGCACCTCGAGCATCTGGATCCCTCCATTATTGACGAGCGCCTTCCGGGGATCGCCGAGAGCTCTCGCATTTTCGCCGGCGTCGATGTCACCAAGGAACCGATTCCGGTCCTGCCCACCGTGCACTACAACATGGGGGGAATCCCGACCAATTATCATGCGGACGTCGTGACGCTTAAGGACGGCAATCCGGAGACGGTGGTGCCCGGATTGATGGCGATCGGCGAGGCGGCTTGTGTCTCCGTGCATGGCGCCAACCGTCTCGGCTCGAACTCGTTGCTCGACCTGGTGGTTTTCGGCCGTGCCGCCGCCCATCGGTGCGCGGAACTTCTAAGACCGGGCCAGGCGCACACACACCCGCCGAACGATGCCTTGGAGAAGATCCTGGCACGCTTTGACCGCTTGCGGCATGCCGATGGCGACCAAAAAACTGCGGAAATTCGCCTGGCGATGCAAACGACCATGCAGTCGCACGCCAGCGTCTTCCGCCGCGAGGACATCCTGCGCACCGGCGTGGAGAAACTCCGTGACATCCTCGCGTCGATGGACCATGTCCGCACCTCGGATCGGTCGCTGATATGGAACACCGACCTGGCCGAGACGCTTGAGTTGGACAATTTACTCCCGCAGGCCCTCGTCACCATGGTTGCGGCATTGAATCGCCAGGAAAGCCGCGGCGCCCATGCGCGTGAGGATTTCCCGGAGCGCGATGATGTGAATTGGCTGAAGCATTCACTCCTTTGGCTGCGGGGCATCAAGGAAGTCGCCGCCGAATACCGGCCTGTGCATCTTTACACGATGAGCGACGACGTCGAGACCGTGCCGCTGCGAAAGCGCGTCTATTGAGGGAATGTCCGGCGCGACCGCTTCGGCTTGAGAGCCCATCAGCCCTGTGGCATGATTCGTTGCCGAATCACCTATCCCTTCGAGATCGCTTGAGCCAGTCCGGGAGGCGCATTCTCGCCCCCATCCTTTGGGAACATCACGCGCATGCCTCGCCGCCGCCGTCTCCAGAGCCCAGTCTATCCGAACATCGGAGAGACCGGCGGCGCCGCGACGCCCGTGGCGATGGCTGGCCATCGCCAGGGTACTTCTCCCAACTTCATGACGCCGGCGCTAAGCAATTTGACGGACTGCCGCGTCTCCTGCCCGGACATCGGCCTCGCCGCATCGGAGCACTCGTCGACGAATCGGCTGCGTTCGCACGACCGGGCGCTGATCCTGCCGTCATGCAGCCATAGGATTGGACCTAGTGGCCGCCGCTGCAATACCCGGTGGGCGGGTCGCCCAAACGGTCGTGGCTTCGGACTATGGGCGGGCCGGACAACGGCGCCCGCTGAAAGCCGATTGACGTCGTGACGACGGTCTGCGGAACAGCGGGCAGATCGGCCACTTGAGGCGCCTGCTGAATCGCTGCCCAGCAACCCACGGCGGCGAGCGCCAGCAGCGCCCACTTGAGGACTGTCTTCATCGTCAGCTCAAGAGCTTCTTCGCCTCATCGAGCGAAGGGACCTTGCCACTGAGCTTCACGAC
>JALORT010000324.1 GCA_025458755.1 Methylotetracoccus sp. | reverse complement strand
GCCTCGATCTGCCGATGGGCGGCGTCGAAGCGGTTGGCCGCGTGCCGCAGGAAGATCACACCCAGGACGGGCATGAAATAGTCGCTGGAGGTGGGTTTCGAGTTGGCGCGGAGGTTGTCTGCGGCCTCCCAGAGGTCGGTTTCGAGCTTTTCGATGTCTTTGAAGGCGTCGCTATTCATGCCGTGTGGAGCTTCCTGTTTTTTTTGTGGCGCTCCGCTTGAGCGAAGGGTTGGCATGAAGCGCCTCAATGAATTCCTCCGGGGAAACGCCGGCCTGTTTGAGAAGACCGACCAGTGTCCCGATTTTCAACTCGCGATGATTGGGCACAACACAGCCAGACGAGCCGCGGCGCATCACGATGTGACTTCCGCGCTGACGAGCAACCACGAACCCCAGATGTTCCAAGGCATGAACAACATCAGTCCCTGAGACGACGGGTAGCTTAGGCATGCTCGGGTATTTGGAATGACGTCAGCAGCGGACGCCCTGTAATGGAAACCGGAAATTCCTCCAGATAAAGTTCCGTTGCCTCACGCAGATTGGCTAATGCCTCCTCGACAGTTTCGCCTTGTGTCGTGCTAGCAGTTTCTGGATTAAAGGCAACGTAGCCTCCTTCTGGGGCCGGGGTTATAACTGCAGAAAGTTCCATGAGTTTCACCTTTGACGAAAATGAGGATCGGATCGCCTAACGTTTAAAGTCACCGGCGCGCCGCTCGCGGCGCGTCCGGTGGACTGAACGGTTGGGCGCTGAAAGGAACATCAACGATAGTGCTTTTTGACGACGGCAATGGTATGGGTGCACCATTTCTTTGTAACCCCTCCAAGTGGAACTGTATCGCCTCTTGGATAAGGGAGATAACTTCATCTTCAGTCTCCCCGGCAGCGATGCACCCCGGAAGATCGGGGACAAAGGCGCCAAAGCTTGACGGCCCCTGTTCAATGACAACTGTATAACGCATGATTCACTCCTTCAAACCGGCCTGCTTGAGAATACTGTTCAGCGTAGCAGGGGGCACGTCCACACTCGGTTGTCCCGCTACCGTGACGGTGCCACGCTTTGTCGAATGATGAAACTGCCGATGGCTACCACGTTGGCGTACCTGAAACCAACCATCTTGGGCGAGTAAGCGCAGCAGCTCTGAAACTTTCATGGCGCCAATCTACCACAAGCATTGCTGACGCCCAACGCTTAAATCAGCGGCGCCGTTTAAGGCGTCCGCTGGATTTATTTGTTAGCCGCTTTCTCGACGAGTTGCCCATCGACAAACTTGTGAAGCACGCTTGACACCAGAGTTTGGTAGGGAATGCCTTCTTTCAGCGCGCGCGCTTGAAGGGCTCGGAGATCTCGGGACGAGAGACGAATGTTGATCCGTGCGTCCTTTTTGAACGTTTCTTCCGCAACCACGCGATGCTCTTTGATCTCCTCATCGGCATTCTTCACGCGTTTGAGACGGCCTGCCTCAAACGCTTCCAAAATCTCTATCTCTTCAGATCTGAGCTTATTCATATGAACCACCAACATATTGCTTCGTGGCCTTTCGGCTTGGAATGATGGTTTTCAGGAAGATCTCCTCTTCACTTTCAACGAATGGGACAAGGTACGCATACCCCTCGACAAGCACGACGGAGATCTTTTGTCCAGGATATCGCTCTTGATTCGGATGCTCGAAGATATCGACTTCATTTCCTAACTGGATATTCAAGACGATGTCTTCGAAAGAGATACCTCGCTCCGCTTTGAGAAGCTCATTCTTCTCCGAATTCCACGCGAACGTTCGCACCGCGAAAGATTAGCACCATGTGTGCCTTTTGTCTCACAAATCCAGAACCTCCAACGCCATCGCGCAAATCGGATGGATGGAGTTTCCTGAGGCGGCTCGGCTGACTTCGACAGTGTAGTCAGCAGTGACGATCCCCCGGCAAAGCCGGGGATTAGCGCCATTCGCCGCGCAACAGACGGGAGAATAAGCGCAAAGGGCGAGTCACTCTCCAGGACGTCGAGACGTAAAGGGCTTGGAGCGCCTGCTGCAGACTCGCTTCCCGCACCGCCAATTCTGAGTTTTCCTGTTGCAGGCGCTTGAGCGATGCCTCGGTGCCCGACGCCAGGCGCCGGCTCCGCTCGAGCTCAGCCGAGGTCTGATCCATCTGTTGCTTCATCTGATGGAGCTCAATGTCACGCTCGGCCAAGAGACGCCGCTGCGAGTCGGCTTCGGCCGAGGTCTGATCAAGGCGATGTTGCAACAAACGCGAGCGGCGCTCGGATTCGGCAAGACGTTCTGCCCAGGATCGCGCGATGTCAGCCCACTGCGTCCCCTGCCATCGCGTTCGCCATTTTTCAAATGCCGCGGCGACGGCCTGATCGACCGCAGCAGGTTCGGTCAGAGGATCGGACTTGCCCGTCGGGCAGCCGGCGCGGGCAGCGGTCACCCGGCCGCTGCTGACCGACCGGGTGTGCTGCCACACTTGAAGCAGCAGATCGTAGTCCTCCAGCGCATGCAAGTCCTCATCGAAACGACAGCCTTGTTCGATCAGCGAGCGGTCGAACTGCGTATTCCAGTCCATTCGGCCACCGATTCCAGCGTGATTCGGCCGCTCATTCCGATGGCATTCGGCCGGGCGGTCGGAGCGAAGCGACGCGGGGTGGTTGGAGCTTACTCAGAGTGATCCGGATCGGTCAATGGCGGGTGGACCGATCCGGTTTTTTTTCGGGTGTTTTTGTCTCCGTTACGGCGTAACGCCGAAGTAGTGATCCCACTCCGGGGTGTCGCGGTCCAGGGTGTCGATGAGGTCCTGGTCGGCCGCGAGCACCAGGCGCTCGATCAGGGCGCGCCGGGTGAGGCGGTGACGTCGTGCCAGCCGTTCCAAGGCGAAATAGGCGGACGTGCTGATCCAGGTATTGAGGCGCCGTTCGCCTTCGCCGTGATCCCGGCGTGAGCGATAAGCGGCCTGCCGTTGGGCCGAAGTCTTGGGCATGGGTCGGTTCTCCCTGGAGGCGTTACGGCGTAACGGGTGGCGAGACCGGTGTCGGTCGGCCTTGTTTGCGCATCGAATCGCCTTGGAGAGGCAGCCGATAGGCGTTGTGCACCAAGCGATCGAGGATGGCTTCGGCCAGGGTGGGATCGCCGAGGGCCTGATGCCAGTGTTCGATCGGCAGTTGGCTGGTGACCACGGTGGCGCGGGTGGCGTAACGGTCGTCGAGGAGTTCCAGGAGATCGCGTCGTTGGCGGTCGTTGACGCTGTTCTCGAGGCCCCAATCGTCCAACACCAACACGTCGACCCGGGCGAGTTGGCGCATCAGTTTCGGATAGCGGCCATCACCGCGGGCGATCTCCAATTCCGTCAGGAGTCGGGGGAGTCGTTGGTACAGCGCGGTGTAGCCTTCGCGACAGGCTTTCTGCGCTTCAGGTGCGCGGCGACCCACTGGCAGTCGGCGAGTTGGTGAATCAGGGCGCGGTCGAGGTGCCGCGGTGTCTTCAGGTCCAAGTCTTCCAGGCTGGCCTGCTGTTTCAGTTGGGCGGCGCGCAGCCGGGTCGTGAGCCGGCGGTTCTGGCGCTCACTGATTTCCCGGTCGAGGAGGAGCCCCAAGCGCTCCAGGAAGCTCAGGCGCTCGCTATCCGGCAGTTGCTCTTGATCGTGCAGGGCCTTTAGCATGCCGCTGAGCTGGAGGGTGCGCAGGTGGTCGAAGGTGGGGTGTGACAGCATGATCGTGATTCCAAGGTTAATGGAAGTATTCGGGGCCGCGCAGATTGGCGTGCGGCGGGGTGTGCGGAGTTTCCGGCGGTGTCACCGGTTGGGCCTCGAGGCCATGGGCCAGAATCGATTCGACGCTGCGGTAGCTGCGGGCGTTGATCGCCAAGGCGCGTTGGCACGCCGCCTCCAACCGCCCGGCACCGAAGCGTTCGCCCAGGCGCAGAATGCCGAGGCAGGACCGATAGCCCTGTTCCGGATGGCGCCGGGCAGCGAGGATGGCCTCGATCAGCTGCGCGGTGGCCGGTCCTGACTGCTCCGCCCAACGCCGCAGCCGCTCCGGGGACCAGCGGGCGAAGCGGTGATGCGGCGGCATATGGCTGTCCACGGTGCTGTGGCGCCCGCGCTGTTCGACTTTCGGATGGGACGCCACGCGCTGGCCGTGGTGAAAGACTTCCACCGTGGTCGCGGTGTAACGCAGGTCGACCTTGCGCCCGACCAGGGTGTGCGGTACGGAGTAGTAATGCCCCTCCACCTCCACGTGGTAGTCGACGTGGACCTTGGCCTGCTTCCAGTGGGCGAACTCGTACGGCGTTGCGGGCAGGGGGTTGAGCGCCGGACGGTCGATCGCCTCGAACGCCGAGCGGCGGGAGCCGGGCAGCTTTTTGAACGGCCGCGCGTTCAGTTCCGCCACCAGCGTCGCGATGGCCCGATTCAGCGACGTCAGCGAGCCGAACACCTGGTTCCTGAGGCGCGCCAGGATCCAGCGCTCCACCAACAGCACGCCGGCTTCCACTTTAGCCTTATCGCGCGGCTTGCGCACCCGGGCCGGCACCACCGCCACACCGTAATGCGCGGCCATCTCGGCATAGGTGGCGTTGAGGTCGGGTTCGTAGCGACAGGCCTTGGTCACCCCCGACGCCAGATTGTCCGGCACCAACACCTCGGGCACACCGCCGAAGAACGCCAGCGCCCGGACATGCGCGCCGATCCAGTCGGTCAAGCCCTGGCTGGCGACCGCCTCAGCGTAGGTGTAATTGGAGGCCCCGAGGACCGCCACGAAGATCTGCGCCGGCCGGATCTCCCCGGTCTGCCGGTCGACGATCGCCGCGGTCTGGCCGCAGAAATCAACGAACAGCTTCTCACCCGCGCGATGCGTCTGCCGCATCACCAGGTCGCGCTGGCCGCGCCATGCCTGATACAGGTCGCAGAACCGGGAGTATTGCAACCCCTCCGGCGCGGCCGCCTTGTACTCTTGCCACAGCAACAGCAGGGTCACGCCCTTGTGCCGTAGCTCCTGATGGACCATCGGCCAGTCCGGCAGTGGCCGCCGTTGACCCGTTGCCTGGGGGACCACCGGAAACAGACAGGCTTCCAGCCCGGTGTCGGTCAACGCCGAGGACACCGGCCACACCAGCCCCGCGGCCTGAAACCGCCGCACATACTCGCCCACGCTGCTGCGGGCGATGCCCACACTCCGGGCAATCTGGCGGTCGCCGAGACCACCGTCAAATTTAAGTCGTAGAACCTCTCGAATCTTGCGCATGGATAACCGCTCCACTGCCACCTCTCGCTCCGAAAAAGAGGTGGATCATAGTTGAGTTACCCCGCGTCGCCCCCGCCCAAGAGGGTGGCCGAATGGCCTCGGAATGAGTGGCCGAATCCCATCGGAACCGGTGGCCGAATGCGATTGGAATCAGTGGCCAAATGACGTCGGAATACGCAGGCAGTCCATCCGACGGCATGTGAATCGGCTCAGCCTGCGCGACCTGACCCACGCCATCATCCCGGCCCTGGCCGAGCATGCCGAACACGGCGAAAAGCCGCT
This sequence comes from Methylotetracoccus sp., assembly GCA_025458755.1. GTDB lineage: Bacteria > Pseudomonadota > Gammaproteobacteria > Methylococcales > Methylococcaceae > Methylotetracoccus. Next base: position 1,555 of record JALORT010000324.1, on the reverse strand, counting down.
GATCGCGGTCGACGATCTGACCTACCTTACCCCGACCCAACAGGCCTTTTGGCTGGCCGTGTTCGAGTTCTCTCAGATAGCCGGCTGCGCCAGCAACCGCAAGCACGGGCTACGTAAGCTCTGGTGGAAAATGCAGGTGCTGGAGGTGCCGCCACTGCCTCCGGAGACAGCTACCGAAATCGTGCGGACCTATATCGCCAAGCGGGGCGTGCTGATCGAGTCGCCGGAGCTCTATACCGCCCATGTGGTGCGCCAGTCCGGTGGGGTACCGCAGGCCATCCATGACATGCTCGATGCCAGCGCCAAGGAGCGGGTGGTCGACAAGCGCCGTATCCGCGAAATGCGGCATGATGCCGGTGTCCGTTACTTCGACTTCACACCGGTCATGATCGTGGCCGGTGCCGGGATCGTGGCGCTGCGCTATGTGGCGCTGGGGATGGGGGACCGGACGATGTACGTCATGGCCGGGATCGGTGCCGCCATGTTCCTGGCGGTGCGGATGCTGTTGGCGAAGGGGAGTGCGCGGTGATAAGTGATTCAATACCTTATCATGCGGGCCTGGTTTTTATTGGGATAAATATTTTTGACTGATGCGATTACTTGTCCATCTGGCGTCGGCTAATGAGGAACTGGTTGCATTGATAAATGAAGGTTACGATGCAATCTCAACTGTCCGTATAGAGTACCTAAAAAGAAAGGACATTGGCGAATACAATGATAAGAACCTTAATGATCTGCTAGAACCAGTGGAGTCTTGGGCAGACAAGGTGGTTAAAGCCTTAGATAAAATCTTTCCAACTCAGCTTGAAAGGCATTTATTTCTCGACCCTGAAGTACCTTTTGGAGCTGTCAGCGGTGACTATCACTACCAGAGTGCGATGCTCCGCTACGGGGGAGAGTGGTACGGCGGCATCGACCGCCTGGATCACCTAGAGGGACGATGGCGGAGTCTCGGTCTGGGGCGGGGTGCGGACGTGGCGCGCTGGACCCGAACGTGGCAGCCCTTCTGTTACGGTTCGGCCGGCGCCGGTGCCGGGGGACCCGCGCTCGATTTCTTCTTCTCGTTGCGCAGCCCCTACTCGTACCTGGCGTTCGATAGAACGCTCCGGCTCGCCGACCACTACGCGATTCCAGTCCGTCTCCGGCCGGTTCTGCCGATGGTCATGCGCGGCCTGACGGTGAGCCGCCAGAAGAGAATGTACATCCTGCGCGACGCGGCTCGCGAAGCGCGAAAGCTCGGGATTCCCTTTGGCAGGATCTCCGATCCGGTCGGTCGTCCGGTCGAACGTGGCTACGCGCTCCTCGACTACGCCGACGGCCATGGACGCCTGCGCGAGTTTCTGAGCTGCTTCTTCCGCGCCGTCTGGGCCGAGGGCGTCGACGCCGGCACGGACGCCGGCCTCGCCCGGATCGTCGAGCGGGCGGGGCTGAACTGGGACGAAGCGCGGCGGCGGATCGGCGAGGAGTCCTGGCGCCTCCGGGTCGAAGAGAACCAACGGTTGCTCGCAGAGAGTGGCCTGTGGGGCGTACCGAGCTATCGATACGGCGAAATCCG
>JALORT010000025.1 GCA_025458755.1 Methylotetracoccus sp. | reverse complement strand
GACGACGTGAAGAAAAATCCTCCGGCCACCGGGTCCTCGAAGTACTTGAGGGTCAAATCTGCCAGCGCCGCGGCCCACAGGAGCACCTCGGTCCGCCATTCCGCCTGCAGCAATTCCAGAGCGGCGTCGATCAACATCACGTGGTCATCCAAATAGGCATTCAATGGCGCCTTGCCGTCTTTCCAGGCCGCACGCAGTCGGCCGTCGTGCCAACAATGCGCGTGTATGAAGTCAAATGCCCGATAGGCTGCCGCAACCCAATCGGAACGATCCAGAATCCGACCCGCCCTGGCCAAGCCCTTGATCATGAGCGCATTCCAGGCGACCAGCACCTTCTCGTCCCGGCCGGGCCGAACACGGACATCGCGGCGGAGGAGCAGCGTCTGGCGGGCAGTTCTCAACACGTCATCAATTTTCTCCGGCTCGACGCCGAATTCCTGCGCCAGATCGGCATCCGATTTCGCGCGGTACAGATGCCATCGCTGTTCGAAATTCGGGATTTCTTCCAGCCCGAACGCTGCTTGGAAAATGCGGGCCTCCCGGTCGGGCAACACGGCCGCGATCTCAGTCCGATCCCACGCGTAGTAGTTCCCTTCGACCCCTTCCGAATCCGCGTCCAGACTGGAGAAAAACCCGCCGTCGTCCGCCTGCATCTCCCGTAGCACCCAGTCGGCCGTTTCCTCGGTAACGCGGCGGAACAGGGGGTTGCCGATCACCTGCCAGGCTTCGGAATAAAGCGCCAGCAACGGTCCGTTGTCGTACAGCATTTTCTCGAAATGCGGAATGCCCCAGTGGGCATCCACGGAGTAACGGAAAAATCCACCCCCCAGGTGATCGTAAATGCCGCCCAGCGCCATCGCCGTCAACGACTTTTCGACGATGCGAAGGTTCCGTTCGTTCACCCGGCGTCCAATCCTCGCGCGAGTTTGCAGCAATGCCAGGTCACTGGTGTGCGGAAACTTCGGTGCCTGACCGAAGCCGCCGTGAACGGGATCGAAATTCTCCGCCAGTGCGTCCTCGGCCCGAATCAGCACGCGTTCATCCATCGTCGCGGCCGCCGGGGGTTCCGCGTTCATCGCATCTAACACACTCTGCAGCGCCTGCTGATTCGCCTGGAAGTCATCGTGGCGTTCCTGGTAGTAGCTCGCAACGCGGCGCAGGACCTGGCTGAAACCCGGTAAATTGAAGCGCGGCGTCTTCGGAAAATAGGTTCCGGCAAAAAAAGGCAAATGCTGATACGGGTCCAGAAACACAGTCAGCGGCCACCCTCCGGCACGGCGTGTCAGTAACTGATGCGCCAACTGATAGATCTTATCGAGATCCGGTCGCTCCTCCCGATCCACCTTGATGTTAACGAACAGCTCGTTCATTAACGCGGCGGTGTCGGCATCCTCGAACGACTCGTGCGCCATCACATGACACCAATGACAGGCGGAATAGCCGATCGACAGCAGGATCGGCTTGTTGTCCGACCGCGCTCTGGTCAAGGCTTCTTCGCCCCAAGGGTACCAGTCGACCGGATTGTTGGCGTGCTGCAGCAGGTAGGGGCTGGTTTCCGTTTGAAGACGGTTCTTTGCGGTCGGCGGTGTCAGCATCGGGTCATGCGCCTATAAGCTCGGATGTCGACGGATAGCGGGACGACTCACGGCGTCCCCCCCGATTCCCCGGGAAACGACAGCCGTTCACGGCCCTCATTTTCGTAGAAAAGACGAAACGCTGAGGACACTGGCCAAGCGGCGATCTCGGTCGCCGCGGTCACCGGTAAAGCCACAGCGGCGGCAATGCGTTCGGCAACCGTGGGTTCCGTCGACATCGAGAAGTCCGATTTCAGCGCGGAACGGTCATCGGTCAGCAGCGCGCACTGCAGTCGCGTGTCGTGAAAGCTGTAGGGCCCTTCCCCGAGCGGAACGTTCGGTTTGGGATTGCCTGCACATGCGGTCAAGACCAGGCCGATTAGCGCCAGATGGTGGAAACGTCGTTTCATGTTGTGTACTCGAATCTTCAGCGACCCTACGCAGCAATCGGCTCTCGGCGGCTCGGCCCCGAGCGAATCCACTCACCGAGAACCGGCACCTGATCGACCGCCGACACACCCTCGGTAGTCCGCCGCGCCGCCGGGAACTCGAAGGGCCAGACGATGGACAGCGCCAAGACGCCCAATCCGAGCGCATCCGCCCCCATGTCGGTACCCGTTCCCCGCCATACCGTGGCTTCTTGAGGGCACTTTGGCAGTACACGGCAAACTGCGTGTCTCGTCAAGGGACGGTGTGAATGCACGGCAAGGCGCAACCGGCGGTCTGCCGGAGACGGGCCCGTATCTGCACCCGAGACCACCGGGACCATTGCATCCGCCTATCGGCCGTGATATCTAAAGGAACAATCCAACGGGGTGACCAATGAAAAGTTATCGCAAGGAACTCTGGTTCAATGTACCGAACCGCATGGGCTTCGTGAACATTACCCCCCAGGTCGAGCAGTGCCTCGGCGAGAGCGGGATTGCCGAGGGACTCGTCTTGGTGAATGCGATGCACATCACCGCGAGTGTTTTCATCAATGACGACGAACGCGGTCTGCACCACGATTACTCCATCTGGTTGGAGAAACTCGCGCCGCATGAGCCGATTCGACAATACCGGCACAACGACACCGGCGAGGATAATGCGGATGCACACATGAAGCGGCAAGTGATGGGTCGGGAAGTCGTCGTCGCCGTGACCCGCGGGAAGCTTGATTTCGGACCCTGGGAACAGATTTTCTACGGTGAATTCGATGGACGCAGGAGCAAGCGGGTGTTGGTCAAGATCATAGGCGAATGACCGGTGCAGCCCGGACGGCGACGGGGGAATCAGGCACCGAGCCGAACATAGACACCCCAGGCGAGTAACAAGACCATCCCCAGAAACAGCGCACCGCCCGTCAACGCGCCGCATCGGTAGCGCTTCACCATCGCCTGCGGCTCAGCCGTAAAGAGGCAAAAAGGACGTCCGTCGCGCGGTTTTTTCAATACGTGGATGACGACATGATCGATGGGCGGTGGGACAGCGGCGGCCACTTCTTGTTCCGCCGCCCGCTGCGCAAAGTCCCACTCCGCCAGATCGATCGTGCCGTCCCGGTTGCGGTCGAAGCGCCGAAGTAGGGTCGCCCGGTCTTTCTTCCAACTGGACAGCACTCGGCGCACTTCCTCATCCGGGCTCGACACGGGACCGGAACCCAGCGTTTCGAAATGACCAACGGCCCCAAGCGGATCGGTCTGATGGATGCGCGACTCGGTGTAGCGGTAGGGCCCGGTTCCAAGCAACAGGTTCCACCAGCGGGGCGACTTCGGTGAAAAACCAGGACGCGGCTCGCGGCCGCGCCAAACGACGGTGACCGAGGGTGTCACCTCGGCACCGTCCGGATCGATCACGCATCGCCCTGTCCCGTCCTCAAGCGCAAAGATGGCGTCACTGAGACCTTGCTCCACGCTCCGCCAACCGCCGACCGGATAATCATGTTCAGGATCGCGCTCGCGCTGCTCCACCACAAACCGATACCAAACGCACGGCTTGCCGCTCAGCGGCGCGATGACGGGTTCGCCCCCCAGCATGCGGGCTTGGCCCTGCAGTTGCACGTACCCTTGAGAAGCCGAGCGGATATTCGCGACCGGAAGATCGGTCAGCAGACGGGATAGGTGGATCGAGTGCAGGAAACGGCGCAACCCCCAAACCGCTGCCACGGCCATCGCCGCGAACGCCCCCCAGACCTGCCAGGGATCGGCTGTCCGGGTGAGCGACTCGAAAGGCACGGCGTCCGGCTCAGACGAACAGCGCCCGGAGATCAACGTCGCCGATTTCCGCATCCTCGAAACGCAACAGCTCGAATGGCCTGAACAAAAAGAGCTGTGCGACGATCACGTCAGGAAACTGTTCCAGGCGCACGTTGTTGCTGTTCACGCTTTCGTTGTAAAACTCGCGTCGATCGGCGATTTCCGTTTCCAGGTTGGTGATCCGAGTTTCCAGGCGGCGGAAAGATTCATCCGCCTTCAGTGCCGGATAGGCCTCCGCCACCGCCAACAGATTGACCAAGCTCCTGCGAAGCCCGCTCTCCGCCGCGCCGAGCGCACCGACATTGTGCTGGTCCAGTGCGGCAGACACCCCGGCCCGGGCCAGCATCACCTGGCTGAGCGTTTCCCGTTCGTGCCGGAGGTAGCGTTTGCAGGTTTCCACGAGCTTCGGCAGCTCATCGTGACGCTGCCGCAGCAGGACATCAATGTTCGACCACGCTTTCGCGACCTCATGCTTCAAGCTCACCAGACGGTTGTAGATCATGATCAAATACAGCACGGCGAGCACTAAAATCCCGAGCAGTACGGCAATGATCAGAAGGGTCGGCATCACAAAACTCCACCGGCGCATTGATCCAGATAGACACCAGTATAGACCGGACATCCCGGCGGCCCGCCCGGCCTCGGAAGGTCAGTCGGCGGTACTCCCCGTTGGCCGGGTTTCATGCACCTGCAGCCACTCCCGCCAGACGGCCAGCGCCATCGCCAGGATCACCGGACCGAGGAACAGACCGATAAAACCGAAGCTCGCGAGACCACCCAAGACACCGAACATAACCAGCACAAACGGAATCCGCGTTGAACTGCTGATGACCAGAGGGCGAATGATGTTGTCCACCCAGCTCACGACCAGGGCGCCCCAAAGCGCCAGCGCGACGCCGGACCAAGTCTCTCCATGCAGCACCAACCAGAGGCTGGTCGATCCCCAAACGAACGGTGTACCGAAAGGGATCATCGCGACAAAGGTCGTCACGATACCCAGGACGATCGGCGCTTTGACCCCGACCGCCCAATAGCCGAGGCCGGACAGGAATCCCTGGGCCAGCGCGGTCAGCACGATTCCATACACCACCGCCTTCACCGTCGCCTCGGTGGTCTCGAAGTATCCGTTCAAGCGCTCTCCCAACACATGCGTCAGCAGTTGTTTGACCTGTCGCACCACGTGCCGCCCGTCGCGGAACAAGAAGAACAGCGTGAATAGCGTCATCACCAAGAAGAAAACATCCCGGCCCAGATTCGTCATGATTCCGATCATCGGGGTACCGAAACGCTTGAACCACGGCAGCGCATGTTGTTTCAACAAGCCTTGCAAGTCCTCGAACTGGCTGACGATGGCCTGGAGCTCGCTGCCGAAAAAAGGCACGCGCGAGACGAAAGCGGGCAGTTCGGGTTTTCGCTCCAGCCACTCCGGCAAGGCACGGATCAAATCCAGCAATTCTCCCTGCAGCAGCACCATCAGCCAAATGAGGGGCACCACAACCACCGATCCCAGCAGCAGCGTGGTAACGACGGCAGCGGCACTCCGCTGGTGCACCAGCCGTTCCCGAACCGCGCGATGCAGCGGCCAGGTGACGTAGCAGATAATGACGGCCCAAGCGATCGGCACCAGGAACGGTCGGATGATCTTGTAAGTAAGTGCGACCAGGCCAGCCAACAGCAGAGCGATCGTCGTCACGCGGAAACTTCGATCCAAACTTTAAAACCACTCCTTAAATCACAAGACAAAAGATCATTCCCTCACGGACCCCGAAGATCGGTGCCAGGACCCAACGGACTGACCGCAGCCACCCGCGCATGATACCCGCAATCTCTACGGAGACTTTCCCCGTCCGTCTTTGCAGCCGCAGCTGCAGGCCGGTGACCGTGTCATTTTCAGCTATAATCCGCGCGTCTTCAAAAGCACGGATCGAGGTGGCGGTGGCGAATTCCGAATCTGGCGTTCCCGATGTTTCGACGTTTCAGGGGGTGATCCTCGGGCTGCAGAACTATTGGGCATCCAAAGGCTGTGTCATCATGCAACCGCTCGACCTGGAGGTGGGCGCCGGCACCTTCCACCCGGCAACTTTTCTCCGCGCGATCGGACCCGAGCCTTGGAACACCGCCTATGTGCAGCCGTCGCGCCGCCCCACCGACGGGCGCTACGGGGAAAACCCCAACCGGCTGCAGCACTACTACCAATACCAGGTCCTGATGAAGCCGTCTCCCGCCGACATCCAGGAGCTCTACCTGGACTCATTGCGGTACCTCGGACTGGATCTCCTGGAACACGATATCCGGTTTGTCGAAGACAACTGGGAATCACCCACACTCGGCGCCTGGGGCTTAGGGTGGGAAGTTTGGCTGAACGGTATGGAAGTCACCCAGTTCACCTATTTCCAACAGGTCGGGGGCCTGGATTGCCGGCCGGTGAGCGGTGAAATCACCTATGGCCTCGAACGCATCGCAATGTATCTCCAGCGAGTCGAAAGCGTGTTCGATCTAGTCTGGACGCGCGGACCGCAGGGCATCGTCACCTACGGCGATGTCTACCTCCAGAATGAAGTCGAGATGTCGGCCTACAACTTCGAACGGGCGAATACCGAGGCGCTGTTCCGCACCTTCGATACTTGCGAATCCGAATGCCGTAAGCTCATCGAACTCGATCTTCCGCTGCCGGCGTACGAGATGGTGTTGAAATCATCCCATGCCTTCAATCTGCTGGACGCGCGCCGCGCGATCTCGGTCACCGAACGCCAGCGCTACATTCTGCGGGTGCGCGACCTGGCTCGTTCGGTCGCTGAAGCCTACTACGCCGGCCGGGAACGCCTAGGCTTCCCGTTACTCGGCAAGCGAGAAGGAAACACCTGTGTCTGACACCTTGGATCTTTTGTTCGAACTCGGTACCGAAGAATTACCGCCCAAATCACTGAAGACTCTAGCCGCGGCGCTGCGGGCCAACGTCGAAAAAGGGCTCGACAAGCTCGGGCTGGAGCACGGCGAAATCTCGGTGTACGCGACGCCCCGCCGGCTGGCGGCGCTGGTCAGGAATTTGGCCGAATTGCAGAGGGACCAGAGAGTGGAGCGCCGTGGTCCGGCGCTCAATGCCGCCTACACCGCGGAGGGCACCGCGACCAAGGCGACCGAGGGTTTTGCCCGAAGCTGCGGGGTCACCGTCGATCAGCTGACCGTGATCCGAACCGACAAGGGCGAGTGGGTCGGCTTCCAGCAGCAGGTCAAGGGCGCCGCCACGGCGGAACTCGTACCCGAACTCTTCCGTCAGGCGTTGGCTGACCTGCCGATCGCCAAACGTATGCGCTGGGGTTCCGGCGATGCCGAGTTCGTCCGCCCGGTACACTGGGTGATATTGCTGTTCGGCGATACCGCGATCGAAACCGAGATTCTCGGCGTGAAGACCGGCCGGATGACACGCGGCCATCGATTCCACAGCCCCGATCCGTTCCCCATCTCGACTCCCGCCGCGTACGAGCAGGAACTGCTTGATCGCGGCAAAGTGATCGCCAGCCCCGCGCAACGCAGGCAAAGAATCGAACGCCTCGCCGTGCAAGCTGCCACTGACGTCGATGGCCGCCCGCATCTGGATGCTGATCTGCTCGATGAAGTGACGGCGCTGGTTGAATGGCCAGTACCGGTGCTCGGACGCTTCAATGAGCGCTTTCTGGACCTGCCGGCGGAGGTGCTGATCACGACGATGCAGGAGAATCAAAAATACTTTCCTGTGCTGGACCCCGCGGGCCGATTGCTGCCGTGCTTCATCACGTTCAGCAATCTGGAAAGCAGCCATCTCGCCACCGTTCGTGAAGGCAACGAACGGGTGATCGTTCCGCGGCTATCCGACGCCGAATTTTTCTGGAAACAGGACCGCAAGAAGACGCTGGAGAGCCGCGTGCCCGATCTGGCGACGGTCACCTACCAGAAGACCCTCGGCTCCCTGCTCGACAAAACGCACCGGCTGGAAACGTTGGCGGTGACCATTGCCGGTGACCTGAACCGGGGCAGCGCCGCCGTGGAACGCGCCGCTTATTTGGCCAAAGCGGACCTCCTGACCGAAATGGTCGGCGAATTTCCAAACCTGCAGGGCGTCATGGGACGCTACTATGCAACGGCCGAGGGCGAACCCGAGGACGTGGCCGGGGCGATCGAGGAGCATTATCTACCGCGCGTTTCCGGCGGCCCCCTGCCGGTCACAGACGCCGGGCAAATCCTAGCGCTGGCCGAAAAATGCGACACCCTGGCCGGTATTTTCAGCACCGGGCTGCTACCCACCGGCGACCGCGATCCGTTCGGACTTCGACGGGCGGCCTTGGGTGCGATTCGCATTCTGATCGAAAAGCAGCTGGATCTCGATCTCCGCTCGGTGTTCGAATGCGCACTGGATTTGTTCCATCATGCGTTCGAGCCAGCCGCAACCCTGGACACGCTGCTCGACTTCGTGTTCGAACGGCTGCGCGGTCATTTTCTCGAGCTGGGCTATTCACCGGACGAAATCGAAGCAGTGCTCAGCCTGAAACCGCCGCGTCCGCTGGACTGCGAACGCCGGCTCCGCGCGGTGCGCGAGTTCCGGAGCCTCACCGCCGCCGACAGCCTCGCCGCCGCCAACAAAAGAATCCGCAATCTGTTGCGAAAGTCCGAGGACATCATCGCCGGCAACGTGGACGACAAGCGGCTGGTCGAAACGCACGAGGTCCAGTTGTTCGAGGCCGCCCGCCGAGCCCACGGCGATCTGTTGCCGTTGCTGCAGCGTTCGGATTACTCCGCCGCGCTGCTGCGCCTGGCACAGCTCAGAGAACCGGTCGATGCGTTTTTCGACCACGTGCTGGTGATGGCCGAGGACCAGGCGCTGCGCCGTAACCGACTGGGACTGCTGGCACTGATCGAGAATCTGTTCATGAACATCGCCGATGTCGGGAAGCTGCAGCCGCAGCAGTAGCACATGTCGTTCGTGTTGCTGGACCGCGACGGGGTCATCAACCGCGACGCGGACTCTTTTATCAAGTGTCCCGAGGAATGGGAACCGCTTCCGGGCAGTCTCGAAGCGATCGCCCTGCTGACCGGATCGGGGTTTCGTATCGTGGTTCTGAGCAATCAATCGGGGATCGCACGCGGGCTGTTCGATCTGGCCATGCTGGACCGTATTCACGACACGATGTGCGCCCGAGTCGCTGAGGCCGGCGGTGCGGTCGAAGCCATTTATTGCTGTCCCCATGGTCCGGGCGACCACTGCGACTGTCGCAAGCCGAAACCCGGCCTGTTTCACCGATTCGCCCGTGAGTTCTCCACACCGCTGGAGGGAGTACCGGCAATCGGCGACTCACTCCGCGACCTACAGGCCGCCAGGACCGTCGGTGCCGCGCCGATGCTGGTTCGAACCGGCAAGGGTGAAGGCACGCTGCGGCACAATCCCAAGCTGGCTGTTCCCGTCTTTGCGAATCTCTATGAAGCAGCCCTATTCATCCTCGACCGGTATCGTTGAGCTGTATCTCCGCTCGGCGGCGTTCTTCATAGCCATGTCCGTATCGGCCCTGGTGATCGGACTGCTGACACTGCTGGCGTATCCGTTCGGCTTCGAAACCCGCTACCGTGTGGCCAGCCAATGGGTGCGTTTCGTGCTTTGGGCACTGGCAAAGATCTGCCATCTCCACTTCACGGTGCGTGGCCTGGAAAACGTGCCGAGCACAAATGCCATCGTGGTCAGCAAACATCAGTCGACCTGGGAAACCATCGGGCTGCAGACCATCTTCAAGCCCGTGTGTTTCATTTTGAAAAAAGAATTGCTGCAACTGCCGATCTGGGGCTGGGCTATGGCCAGCCTCGAACCGATTGCCATCGATCGGACCGCGAAGTCGGCGGCGATGAAACAGATCCTGAGGGAAGGCGAACAGCGTTTGAAGCGTGGCCGCTGGTTGATTCTGTTCCCGGAAGGAACGCGGGTAGCCCCGGGCAGCAAAGGCCGTTACGGCGCCAGCGGCGGCATGCTCGCGCAGCGCACCGGCTACCCCGTGGTCCCGGTGGCCCATAACGCGGGCGAATTCTGGGCCCGGCACGGGTTCCTCAAGCGTCCGGGTACGATCTCGGTCCGCATCGGGCCACCGATCGAACCTGCATCGTTGACCGGCAACGAAATCAGCCAGCGTGCCGAGCAGTGGATCGAATCACAGATGGCGGAGATAACGCAAGGCGCGACTATCGTAAAACCGGTTGGCCAAAACCCCGCTGCTTAGCACGCGCCTCGTCGATGGGACCACGAGGCGTCGAAGGCAACCGAGCGTGAGGCTCAAAGTTCACGCGTCGCGCTGAAACGGATTTCCGGCCAGCGTTCCTGGGTCAGTGCAAGATTGACCCGGCTGGATGCCAGATAGACCAGATGGCCGCTGCCGTCCTCGGCCAAATGGTCATACACCTTCTTCTTGAATTCCTCCAGTTTCTTGGGCTGATCGGAGTCCACCCAACGCGCAGTGGTAACCGGCGCATTCTCGTACACGCAGTCCACCCCATATTCCGATTTCAGCCTGTGGGCGGTGACGTCGAACTGCAGCACACCGACCGCACCGAGAATCAAATCGTTGTTCTTCAGCGGTCTGAACAACTGGGTTGCGCCCTCCTCCGCCAGCTGCTGCAGACCCTTGTGCAGCGCCTTCGCCTTCAGCGGGTCCTTCAGAATCACGCGCCGGAACAGTTCCGGAGCAAAATACGGTATCCCCTCGTACTTTAGTGACTCCCCTTGCGTGAACGTGTCGCCGACCTGAATCGTCCCGTGGTTGTGCAAGCCGATGATGTCGCCGGGAAACGCCTGCTCGACGTGCATGCGTTCGTCGGCTTGGAACGTGATCGCGTTACTAACCTGGATGCTTCGGCCCATCCGCACATGATGCATCTTCATGCCCTTGATGTAGGCACCGGAGCACACGCGCAGAAAGGCCACCCGGTCGCGATGGGCCGGATCCATATTCGCTTGAATTTTGAACACGAAGCCTGAGAACGCCTCCTCGGCCGGATTGACCAAGCGCTCCCGCGCCTGCCGGGGCTGCGGCTCCGGTGCGTAGTCAGCGAACGTATCCAACAATTCGAGAATACCGAAATTATTGATCGCCGACCCAAAGAATACCGGCGTTTGCCGGGCGGCACGATAGGCTTCCAGGTCGAAGGTATGGCTGGCGCCTTGCAACAACTCGATTTCCTCCCGCACCTCATCGGCCTGATCTCCCAGAATCTCAGTGAGTCTTGGGCTGGCCAAGCCCTGAATGATTTCACCGCGGACAATCCGGTCGCCGTGCGACGGGCTGAACAGGTGGATCGTATCATCATAGAGATGGAACACGCCTTTGAAGCGCTTGCCCATACCGATCGGCCAGGTGATCGGCGCGCACTGAATGT
>JALORT010000024.1 GCA_025458755.1 Methylotetracoccus sp. | reverse complement strand
GCCCCAACTGATCAACCAGATCGCCGCCGGCGAGGTGGTCGAACGGCCCGCTTCGGTGGTCAAGGAGTTGCTCGAAAACGCTTTCGATGCCGAGGCATCGTCGATCTCGGTCGATGTGGAATTGGGCGGTCTCCGTCTGATCCGGATACGTGATGACGGCATCGGGATGGTGCGGGAAGACTTGCCGCTGGCACTGTCGCGGCATGCCACCAGCAAGATTGCTTCTCTCGCCGATCTGGACCGCGTCCGGAGCATGGGTTTTCGCGGCGAGGCTCTGCCCAGCATCAGTTCGGTGTCCCGGCTGAATCTGATCTCGCGAACGCGTGATGCGGAGTCCGGCTGGAGTCTGTTCGCCGACGGGACGGAACGCGATTTCCACATGGAACCCGCCTCCCACCCGCCGGGAACCAGCGTGGAAGTCCGCGATCTGTTCTACAACACCCCCGCCCGCAGGAAGTTTCTCCGTTCGGACAAGACCGAGTTTTCTCATATCGAGACGCTGATCAAGCGGATGGCCTTGAGCCGCTTCGGTATCGGCTTCCAGCTTCGGCACAACCAGCGCGAGGTGCTGAACCTGAAACCGGCGGGCAGCGACCAGGCGCAGGCTTCCCGTGTCGCGCTGGTGTGCGGCGAGGCGTTCCTGGAACAGGCCTTGCCGGTTGATTTTTCGGTGGCGGGGCTGCGCCTCTCCGGCTGGGTCGGCTTGCCGACCTTCTCCCGCAGTCAGCCGGACTTGCAGTTCTTTTATGTCAACGGCCGATTGATTCGGGACAAGCTGGTGACGCACGCGGTCCGGCAGGCCTACCAGGACGTGCTGTACCAGGGACGGCATCCGGCCTATGTGCTGTACCTGGAACTCGATCCGGTGCTCGTCGACGTCAATGCCCATCCCGCCAAGCTGGAGGTGCGTTTCCGCGAAAGCGGCATGGTCCACGACTTCCTCCACCGGGCGCTGAAGCGTGTGCTGGCCGACCATCGGCCGGGAGCTGCAGCAGCCGCTGCAGACAGCCAGCCGCCTCCATCAAGTCTTGCCGTTGTCGAATCCTCTGCAGCAGCCGCGCCCTTCTTCCGCCCCCGCGCACAGTCATCGCTGCCGTTCCAGGTCCAGGAGCAGGTCCGCGCGTACACGGCACTGTACGGGGCCGCGGCGGAGCCGGTGCCGTCACCAAGTGACCAGGAAATTCCACCGCTGGGTTTTGCGCTGGCTCATTTGCACGGTGCCTATATTCTGGCCGAGTCCCGCAACGGTCTGGTGTTGGTCGATGCCCACGCGGCGCATGAGCGCATCACCTATGAGAAACTCAAGAATCAGTGCGAACGCGGCCATATCGTCTGCCAGCCATTGCTGCTGCCGCTGAGTATCGCCGTCAGTGAGACCGAGGCCGACTTGGCCGAAGAGCATGCCGAATCGCTGGCCCGCTTGGGGCTGGAAATCACCCGCTCAGGACCCGGTACGCTGCTGCTGCGGGGCATGCCGGCCGTGCTCGGCGAGACCGATGGCGAGCGGCTGGTGCGCGATCTGCTGTCGGATTTCGTGGTTCACGGCCGCAGTTTCCGTTTGGAGCAGCACCTCAACGAAGTACTGTCGAGCCTGGCCTGCCACGGTTCGGTGCGCGCCAACCGCAAGCTCGGCGTGCCCGAGATGAACGCATTGCTGCGCGAGATGGAGGCGACGGAGCGGAGCGGCCAGTGCAATCACGGGCGTCCGACCTGGGTGGAACTCGGCATCAAGGATCTCGATCGGTTTTTCCTGCGCGGTCGATGACCGGAACGAGCCTTCCTGCGGTCGTGGCGCTGATGGGTCCGACCGCGTCGGGTAAGACCTCGCTCGGCGTGCAGCTCGCGCAGGCGCTGAACGGGGAAGTCATCAGCGTGGATTCCTCGCTCGTCTATCGCGGCATGGACATCGGCACCGCGAAGCCGGGCATCGAGGAACGGGCCGGGGTTCCGCATCATCTGATCGATATTCTGGACCCGTCCGAGGCGTTTTCGACCGGCCAGTTCCGCAGCCGTGCGCTGCGGCTGATCAGCGAAATCTCCAGCCGGGGCCGTCTGCCGCTGCTGGTGGGCGGCACGATGCTGTATTTCAACGCGCTGCTGTGCGGCCTGGCGGACCTTCCCGCCGCCGATCCGGAGCTGCGCCGGGAGATCGACCGTGAAGCGGAGCGGCTAGGCTGGAAGCACCTTCACGATGAACTGGCGCGGGTCGATCCGCAAGCGGCGGCGCGCGTTCACCCCAACGACCCGCAACGCATCCAGCGCGCGCTGGAAGTGTACCGGCTGACCGGCATTCCGTTGACCGAGCTGTGTCGGCGCGCCGGTTATCAGCCGCTGCCGTTCCGGGTGACAAAGCTGGTTTTGACGCCCGCCGACCGTCCCGCGCTGCATCGGCGCATTCGAGAGCGTTTCTTGGCGATGCTGAACCACGGGTTGATCGAGGAGGTCGAGCTGCTGTTCCGGCGCGGCGATCTGGATGAGACCCTACCGGCGATCCGGGCGGTCGGCTACCGGCAGGTCTGGTCGTATCTGAAAGGCGAGTACGATCGGGCGACGATGATCGAACGCAGCGTCATCGCGACACGCCAATTCGCCAAGCGGCAATTCACCTGGCTGCGCCGCGAGCGGGATGCGATCGGGTTGCGCACGGAGGACGAAGCCCTGTTCGAAAACGCGGTCTGCCAGGTCGCCGAGTTCATCAGCGCCGAGTGATGGGGTGCGTTTCGGCTCGGTGAACTTGGGCTGGCAGCGGCTAAGATCTGACGATAGCGCGCGTTAATCCATCCCAAGGGGTATGTCATCTACGTAGTATTACGGATTGTTTTACTCGGGAATACGCCAAACAATGTGCCCCGCTCATCCGTAAAGCTGGACTTTACGACGCCTACAGTCAAAAGCTTGCTATTTCAGCTTACGCGAGGAAATGAAGTGGGTCATGAGTGGCCTATCTCGATTTTCCATGATGAGGTAACCCAGGTGTCCCAGTGACCCTATCTTTGCAGACATGCGAAATCTGGTTCCGGCATCAGCGGAGCTGGCGGCAAAGGTTACGGGCAAGCAGCGACGACGTTCCGGGCCGGATTGAGCTACCGTGACTATGGTGTAACTGCTTGAGCTGAGGACGTCCACATTAATCGAACTACGAGGGAAAGTGTCATGAAAGATAACCGAAGGACTGTTCTCGTCACCTTCAAACACAAGGAAAAGCGCCCGGACAAAGGGATGGACAAGGTCGACATCGTACGTGGTGTGATGCCGGAGGGCATGCAGACGCATTTCTTCGACGCCATGAGCCTGAGTTCGGACGCATCGGTGCCCGCGTTGGACGCCGACCGACGCCGACCTGATCGGCTACGATGTCAATCAGTACGAGTCGCCGATCGTGACCGCAAGGTTGACGCAGGCCGAGATCGACCAATTGAAGAAGAACGGGAATGTGGCGGCGGTCGAGGAAGACCAGGTGTGCTATGCGTTGACGGAACAATTCAGCCACCTGCAGTTCGAGAATCAGCCCAGCATCCTGGCGGAGACGGTTCCGGCCGGTGTGGGTCAGATTCAGGCGCCGGCGGCGTGGCCGTCGTCCCAGGGCGAGGGCGTGCGGGTGGCCGTGGTGGACACCGGTATCGATTACAACCACCCGGACCTGAAGGCCAATTACAAAAGCGGGGTCAGCTTCGTTCCCGGCGCCGCGACGCCGCTGGACGATCACGGCCACGGCACGCACTGTGCCGGCACTATTGCCGCCGCCATCAACGGCGCCGGCGTGGTCGGGGTGGCGCCCAGCGCCTACCTGTACGCGGTGAAAGTGCTGAACAGCAGCGGCAGCGGGAGCTACAGCCAAATCATCTCCGGCATTGACTGGTGCATCCAGAACAAGATGCACATCGTCAGCATGAGCTTGGGCGGGTCCGGAGGTTCGACGGCTCTTGAAAGCATCTGCAATACCGCGTGGAGCAAGGGACTGCTGCTGGTGGCGGCGGCGGGCAACTCGGGGGCGCCTACACCGCCGGCGACGTCGACGGTCGGCTACCCCGGCAAATACAAGAACGTTATCGCGGTGTCGGCCATCGACTCGGCCAACGCCTTGGCGTCCTTCTCCAGCCGCGGCCCCGAAGTCGATCTGTGCGCGCCCGGCGTCAGCGTCCTGTCGACAACGAAGGGCGGGGGCTACGGGAACATGAGCGGCACCAGCATGGCGTGCCCTCATGTGGCCGGGGCGGCCGCCGTCGTGTGGGGTGCTCACCGCTTCGCCAGCAACGAGCAGATCTGGAACCTGCTGGCGTATTACGTGGATAACCTCGGTGCTCCAGGCTGGGATGCGCTGTTCGGCTACGGACGGGTCAACGTCGACCGGGCGGCGATGGCCTTCGCGCCAGCACCGGTGATTGCCAAGAAGGGAGTCTAGCTCCCCGTCTCCTCCGCGGGCCCGCGCCGCCGCACAGGCCCGCTTCTTTTTTTGAAGTGTGTCTGAATGCCGCCCGTCGAAATCTTTCCGCTGGTGCCGCGGCTCCCGCTGCCCGTACGCGCGACCGGCCGCACCCGGTCCGAGATCCCGCCGGGTTACGGTGTGCAGGAGCAATGTCTTCCTTTCGTCGCCGCCGCGGCTTTGGGCGTACTGGTGCCTTCTCCGATCAGCTTCGGCCTTTGCCTTCCGGAAGAGTTGCCGGCCGGAGCCCACGCTTTCCGTTCGCCGCTCGACCGGCCGGGACCCGACGGATGCTGGAAGGATCCTCGGGTGTTCTACGTGGCCGACCGGCGCGAGTCCCGATTCATGCTGAACGCCTACACGATCACCGGTCTCCCCGCGCCCTACGGCGACGTGCGGGAGCCGGGACTCAGCTTTTTCGATCGTCCCGATCAGATGGATCTGGTCAAACTGCACTTGCCCTATATCTGGCGCACGCCACCGGGGCTCGAGGTCCTGTTCCTGCCGCTCCTCAACCGTCCCGGAATCGGCTTCGAAGTGCTGTCCGGTCTAGTGGAGACCGACTGGTACGCCAATCCGGTCAACCTGGCTTTGCGGAAACCGGTGTTCGGGCAGTCAGTGCATGTAGCCGCCGGCGACCCCATCGCGCAGGCGATCTTCGTCAGCCGCGACCTGCGCCAGCCGGAAACCGTCGTCATGGCCGAGCATTCCCGCGCCGCTCGCCGGTTTCGTGCGGAACTGGTTGAGTGGTATCAGAGCAAGGCGGCGGACCGCAGTGCCTACCGCCGCCTCGCGCGCCAGCATCAGAGCATGATCCAGGATTCACCCGATCAGGCGGAGTGACGGCCCCGCCTAGAAAACCGCCGCGCATGAGCCGGGTCCGTTCCGGCCCGCCCGAAGAGGCTTAGCGGCGAACTGTCAGCGCGCGCCAAAAGCCTCCGCCGGCTGATCGGGCTCTATCGTCGTCACCTCGGGCGCCGCGGCCAGAGCTTCGATCTGTGCGGCGGTGAGCTCGGCCGCCGCCGCGGCGATGTTGTGGTACACGGCGGTCGGCTCGACTCCCAAACGACGGACCAGTGCCACGCCGGCCTGGTCTTTGAACGAGACGATCACGGCGAATTTCCGGGCCGCGTCGCGGTCGGCCCGCAATTCCTCGGCGAGAGAAGCTTCGATTTTCATGAGACCTCCGGTGCGCTCAGCGCTCAACAAGGCGGATGGTGCGAGCAGGTAAGTAACGAACGCGATGATCGTGATGGTACGTGAAGCTCGGATGGGGAGTTTCAAAGCAGTTACAGTCCGAGACAGGGTGGCTTTTCGGTTAATCCTGAACACACGGCGGTTGGCAGGCAATTTCCTGCATTTTGATCGACGTGTGGGTGCGAATTCATTCGCACGTAAGACTGGCCGCGTCAACCATGGAAT
Source organism: Methylotetracoccus sp. (assembly GCA_025458755.1). Lineage (GTDB taxonomy): Bacteria > Pseudomonadota > Gammaproteobacteria > Methylococcales > Methylococcaceae > Methylotetracoccus. The sequence continues at coordinate 8,696 of JALORT010000024.1, read as the reverse complement.
TCTGGTTGATTTGGTGCGGTTGGCGCCCAGCCAGCGGTGGAAGCCAACGGCGGCCGACGCACGCCTCTTGTCTCCATGGTCCCGCAGCCCTCGAAGCCTGCCTGAAAGAAATCCCACTTCGGAGTAACAGCATACCCTAACCCTACCTCAGCATGGTGCGTTGCTCACCTCCGACCATGAAGACGGGTAGGCCGGATAAGCGCAGCGCATCCGGCGCTCCGCTCCGCGTTTTGCGGTAACTTGAGGCTTGTCCCTTTCCGAGGCAGCAAAAAATTCCCTGATCGAGAAGACACGCTGCTAGAGGTGGTTTGTGATGGAGTTCAGCCCGGATTCGAGAGTCTCAGCACGCGAAGATTTCTGCACGTACACGGGAAGATATTCCAGCCGTAAAGGTGTCGCAAGGCCATGAATCCCTTGTCGACTCGTCGTAAACATCGAGCCACGGCAGGCCATACCGGGTATACGTCGAAGCATCGATCGGTGTGATCGGCGCCTCCCGACCGGTGATCGCGCAGAACTCGTCACTGTTGACGATATGAACGAGAACACGCCCCTGGTTGGCCTGCTCCCAGGTATCAACGCCGTAGGAGTCGGGATAGATCTTCTGGCTCATGATCGCGCCGGCGCCGAGACCCGTAGTGACCGGGTCGGGCCGGGGCACGGCGGTGGCGACGCGGCGCCGATCGGATCGGATCGGCGGTTCGTCCGGAAATCGCCCGGGGTTGGGTTCGAACACCATGATTTGAAGACATTCGACCGGTTCCGCGCCGGCGATCGCTGCCGCGGCGCTGCGGCTGAGGCGCAACGGCAGGGGGACGAACTGCCTGATCGAACCGTCGCCGGTGTGAATGCCGTCGATCCAGGGTTGGTTCGGGCAAACCAGGTAATCCTGCGGATCCGCCTGCAGAAACGAATCGTCGTGTCGTCCTGTGAGCGCGTTGACTCCACCGACGGCAATTTTGACCGCATTCGGTTTCCACGCCGCGGCATGGAAACCGAGCCACAAGGCCTCGCTTTGGCGCATCGGAATGAAAGCGCCGCCTTGTTCGCGCCAGGGCGCGGGAACGCGATCCGCGTAGTCGGCAACGGGTAATATCGGCAGCCTGCCCAGTCCCGGCGGCAGCGCGTAGGCGCGGCCATCATGCGGGATACGGAGCGTACGCTGGAAGGTAATCCTGAACCGCTCTCCGATTCGGATGGCATCCCTCTCGATACTGACAGCAAGCATAGTCGTGCACCGGTCTGAAGACCCGCTCGCCGCCCCAAGAATTGAGCCGAATCATCCACGGGAAGCTTGGGGAGCGGCCGGCCGAATGACGGCAAAGAAAACACCCAGCGCGCCTCCGCGTCAATTGGCGGAAAATACGTAGGCACGCATGGCAAGCGCTGTAGCGGGGAGCAGGATGGGGCAGTGCGCGGCCTATCGCCCGATGTCTATGATTTCACCACGCAGACGCACGCCGAAAGGGGGAAAGGCTCGGGATTTGCCAGGAAGGGGCAGATTCAGGCAGTATCCGCGGGCCGGACGCTCTGCCCGCCACTTATCGCCGCTTGGCCAGCCGCTGCGCTTGGTCTCATGTGCTGTTTGTGCCGCTGCCCCGATGTGGCGCCTGCGGCGATGGTGTCCGCGACGATCAGTCGTTGAAATTTCCGACGCGAACCTATGTTTGATTCCCGAAAGACAGTGCTCATCATTGGCGCCGGCCCCGCCGGGTTGACCGCTGCGCTGGAACTGGTTCGTCGCAGCAACAGCATCAGGCCGATTGTGGTAGAGGCCACAGCGGCGAAATCGGCGGGATCTCCCGGCCCGTAAATTACAAGGGTTACCGGATGGACATCGGCGGCCATCGTTTCTTTTCCAAGTCGGATTGGGTCATGAAATGGTGGCAGCAGATCCTGCCGATTCAGGGATCGCAAGATCTCTCCGGCACGGTTCGTGTTTCCTATCGTCAACAGCATCGCGAGGTGCCGCTGACCGAGCCGCCCCATGACCCTGATCACATCATGTTGGTGCGGAAGCGGCTGTCACGCATTTACTATCTGCGGAAGTTCTTCGATTATCCAATCAAACTGTCGGCGAATACCTTGCTGAATCTCGGCCTAATCCGTGTGATGAGGATCGGTTTCAGCTACTTCGTGTCGATGGTGTTCCCGCGCAGGCCCGGGCGCTCGCTCGAGAATTTTCTGATCAATCGCTTCGGCAAACAGCTTTATCTGACGTTATTCAAGGATTACACCGAAAAGGTCTGGGGCGTTCCCTGTAACGAAATCGGCGCTGAATGGGGCGCACAACGCATCAGCGTGCGCCCTTGATATAGGTGCCGACCAGTTCAGCGCGCTCCAGAATATGGTCTTTCATCGCCTTCTCAAGCTCTGTCTTGGACGGCCTTTTCATATCCGGCAGGACGATGTCCAGCGCGAACAGCTTGTGCAGGTAGCGGTGTCGTCCAACGGGCGGGCAGGGGCCCCGATAACCGGCCGCGTGCCAGTCGTTCAGTCCTTCCCGAGCGCCGGGAGGCAGGTCCTTTGCGGTCATGCCCTCGCGAAACCCGGCCGCAGTCGGGGGGATGTTGTAAACGACCCAGTGGACCCAGGTCATTTTGGGCGCGGCGGGATCAGGGGCGTCGGGGTCATCAACGATCAGAACGAGACTTTTCGCGTCTTCGGGCACACCGTGCCAGGTCAGGGGAGGGGAGAGGTCCCGGCCTTCGCATGTGTACACGGCCGGAATTTCCCCATGGTCGGCGAACGCAGTGGACTCGAGTTGCATAGTTTGTCGTGCCGAAGCACCAGTATTGAACATTAACGCCGCGATCAATCCGCACCAGCGGACCCGCTCACTTGTGATTTTCATACGTGAGTCCTCAAATTTCAAACCGGTGAGCCGCATCGGCACGAGTCTACCAACGACTCACAGGCCTTGTCAGCGCAAACGATGGACAGTGCAACCCATGCGGCTGAGACGTCATGCACGCCAGTGACTGCGCCAGATGGGTGATGGCTGCTGCCGCCGAACGTATCCAGGCACCGAAGGCGAGCGTGCCGTAGCGCTGCGGCGCGGTGCAGTGCTCATGCGGCGTACGGGTCAACCGCCGCCGGAATCCGATCGAGCAGCGTTCGGGCTTGTCGGAGATCGCGCGTGGTGAAGCCTTCACGGAATCCGCGGTAGGCCGTTTCCAGCAAGGTTCCGGCTTCTTCGGGTGCGCCGCGGCTGGCCAGGAGACCCGCAAGACTGATCACGGCCCTGAGCTCCAGGCCCCTGCTGCCGTGCGCGTGCGCCAGTGCCAGCGCCTCGCGAAAGCAGGCCTCGGGTGTTGACGGATGGGCGTTCAGGTTCCTTCCCAGTTCTCCGTGCAGACGCAGCAGCTCGGGCTCGTAAAAGCTGTCGAAGTTCGTCCGCGACAGCGCCAAGGCCTGTTCCACGATCGGTAACGCTTCCTCGGATCGGTCGGCCACGATCAGTGCTTCGGCGAGGTAGGCGGAGTAGTAAGGAACCAAGATTCTGGCCCCCGTGGCGCGATACGAATCCAAACCTTGCCGCAACTGCGAGATACCTTCGTCACACTGCCCCTGATGCGTGATCACCCATCCCTGGATGATCTTGATGATCGCGGAGAGAAACAGGAAGTCGTGTTCACTGGCAGCGAGCATCAGGTCGGCTCGCTGTACAGCCGCCCAGACCCGATCCAAATCACCGAGTTCATGGCCGAGGTTGGCTTCGTATAACAAGGCCAACGCCAGGGTATAGGGGTCCGCCAAGGTCTCCGCCAGAGCGATCACACGTTCCTGATGCGCGCAGGCGCCGTCGGGGAAGCCGGTGAACCAGAGAAACAGCGTCATCACCATGTGTCCGAAGAATCCGCCCCCGGCGGCGTATTCGCGGGTGACCGCATGGTGTTGTGCGGGATCGAACAGGGATATGGCGCGTTCGAGGTGTTCTCCAGCGAGCGCAAAATCACCGCGGTAAAAGCCCCAAGTGCCGAGCGCGGCATGCGACAGCATCGCCACGGTCGAATCCTGAACCTCACCAACCAGCTCGCGGTACCAAGCGGCCAGGCCGACCGTCGTTTCGCGGTCGCCGCGCACGATGGCAACGGCCCAAATGCCGTAGCGGGCCTGAAACGGGGTATCCCCAAGTTCTCCGCAGACTTCGATCGCCCGCGCGTAGGTGGATTCCACCCGCTCGGCGGCGTAGCCCTGAGTCGCGATCAAGCCGACACCCATCGACAGCAGCAGTTCAAGTTCCCACTGCCGCCGCTCACGCGTGGGCGATAAGTCTTGGAGCAGCGCCAGCCCTCGTTCAAAGTGCCGAATGGCTTCGAGGTAAGCCGAACGTCCGAGCGCCCGCTTGCCGGCGGCGCAGAGGAAGCGCATCGCGTCGTCGCGACGGTCTCCGGCCTCGAGGTGATACGCAAGAATTTCGGGCTCGTTCTCGCCGACCTCGGGAAACCGCGTGAGCAGTACCTCGGCCGCCTGATCATGCAGGCGGCGGCGCCGGCGCCGGAGCAGCGATTCATATGCCGCGTCCTGAACGAGGGCGTGTCTGAAGACGTAAGTGGCATCCGGCGGTTCGCCGTGTTGGTGCAGCAGCGCCGCCGCGACCAGGCGGCGCAGGTGATGCTTCAACGAGGGTTCGTCGATTTCGCTGATCGCCGCCAGGAGCTCGTACCGGAAGCTCCGCCCCAATACCGCTCCGATCTGGGCAACCTCCTTGGCGGCACCGAGCCGGTCGAGGCGGGATAACAAAGAATCCTGCAGCGTCAACGGAATGCCGAGCGCCTTTAATTTTCCGGAAGCAACGTACCGCCCTGAGACTTCTTCGATGAGACCGGAGTCGAGGATCATCTTGGTCAGTTCCTCGACGAATATGGGAACACCATCGGTGTGGGTGACGATCTCGTCGACCACTTCGCGGGGCAAACAAATGTTGCTGGCGATGTCTTCCACCATGGATTCCGTTTCCCGATCCGGCAGCCGCTCCAGGACAATCCGGTGGGTGGACGGTGTCCGCTGCCAGGGAGGTTCGAACTCGGGACGGTGGGTCAGCAGGATCAGCAGCGGGCTCCGGGGCAGCCGATCCACCAAGGAACCGATGAATTCGAATGTTGAAGGATCGGCCCACTGAATGTCTTCCACGAGCAGAACGACGGGTCTGCCGCGCGCCGGGCTCAGCAGCAGCGCCCTCAGCCTTTCGGTGATTTCCTGTTTCAAACGCGGCGGGCCGAGCGGGGGCAGCGGATATTCGTCCGATGCCGGCAACGACAGTAGATGGGAAAAGAAAGGCACCGCATCGCTCGCGGAGAATCCCCACCGGGTCAATCCCTGTTCAAGCTTCGCGAAGCGTTCTTCCGGAGAATCTTCCCTGCCGAAACCGAGTTGCCTTTCGAGCATGTCGGTCAACGGGTTCAGCGCCGTGTTCTGGTAGTACGGCAGGCAATAGCAGGTAAACCAGGCGTCGGTCCGGTCCGACACCTGCTCCTTCAACCATTGTTGCAGCCGGGACTTGCCGATGCCGGGTTCGCCGATGATCGAGACCAGCTGCCCGCGATTGCTTTCGACCTGCTCGAACAGTTCCAGCAGCCGCCGTGCTTCCTGTCGGCGTCCCACCATCGGCGTCAGGCCGCCCGCCAAGGTCAACTGAAAACGGCTGCGCACGCCGCTCTCGCGTAATGCCCGAAACACTTCCATCGGTTCGTCCAGGCCCTTTAACATCAGCGGACCCAGTGCCTCGCAGTCGAAGAAACCCCGAACTAACTCGAAGGTGGTGCGGCTCAGCAAAACGGTATTCGGACCGGCCAGGCTCTCCAAACGAGCCGCCACATTCGGGGTCTGACCCAAAACCAGGGGGGTGGTGCGCCCGTCGGCACCGATCTGTCCGCCGACGACGAGGCCGCTGTGGATGCCGACTCTGACCGCGAGTTCAATGTCCCAATGCAGCCGCAATTCGCGATTCAACTTGCCGATGGCGTCGACGATCGCGAGGCCGCTGCCGACGGCCCGCCGAGAACTTTCCTCATGGGCTTCCGGGTAACCGAAGTAGACGAGAACGCCATCCCCCAAATATTGTGCGATGTAGCCCTCGTAGCATTGGATCGCCGCCGCCACGGTCTGTTGATAGCGGACGACGACCTCGCGCAGTTCCTCGGGATCGAGCTGTCCCGCCAGCATGGTGGATTCGACGAGGTCGCAAAACAATACCGTGACCAGGCGCCGCTCGACACTACGCGTGGGCTCCGCATGACTTTTGTGGACCGAGGCTTCTGCCCCTAAGCCGAGGAGCGGTGCCGCGCACTGGCCGCAAAAGTTGAAGTCCGGACGGTTCTCGAAGCCGCAACGCCGACAAGCGATCCCGAGTTGATGACCGCAGCGGCCACAAAAACGGGAGCCTGCAGGCGCATCGAAGTCGCAAGCCGGACATTTCATCTCGGTTTTTCTGATCAGGGTGAGCCTTCGGTATCATACATCAGGGGAAAGCCGGCGCCAGCGGACGCCGCCGTTGTTCGGGATGATCGCGCCGAGTCGTGCGGCGGCGCGGCCTGGGAATCCCCGTTGCAGACACTTCGCGGCGGTAGGGTGCGATGCAGGTGGCTGAGTGTGACGGAAGGACGAGAGCCTGTTGTTTGCCAGCGATGCCCAGTGGAGCCGTGACATGAAGATTTACGATGTCGTCATTGTCGGCGCCGGACCTGCCGGAAGTGCGCTGGCGGTCCATCTGGCGACCGCCGGTTACCGGGTGGCGTTACTGGAGCGGAACCGGTTTCCGCGCGACAAGGTCTGCGGCGACCTGGTCAGCGCACGCGCGCTTGGATTACTGGACGAGTTGGGCTGTCTCGAGCCCGTTCTCGCGGTGCTGCGGGTACCCATCCGCGAGGCGCGGGTATTTCTCAACGGCCGCCTTTTTTCGGCCGGCAGCATGCCGCTGGTGCCCGGCCTGCCGTCTCACGGCCACGCGGTCCCCCGTTTTCTGCTCGATGAGATCATCTTCCGCCGGGCCGCGCAGGCCGGCGCGGACACGGTCGAGGACTGCCGGGTCACGGGGTTCGAATACTCCAGCGCCGGCGTCGTGGTTTCGGCGATCATCGGCGAGAGGCCGGCCCGCCTCGAGGGACGGCTCATCGTGGGCGCCGACGGCGCGCAGTCCATCGTGGCGAAGACCGCGCGCTTGGAGATGCGCGATGCGCGCTATCTGTTGCCGGCGGTCCGCGCTTACGTGCATGGACTTTCGCTGGATCATGCCGTGCTCTGTTTCGAGGAGGATTTCTTCCCCGGCTACGGTTGGATCTTTCCGCTCACCGACAGTGTTGCCAACATCGGGGTGGGCATGGTGCAGGAGACCATGCATCGGCATGGTCTGGTGCTGAAGGATTTCTACCGCCGTCTGGAGGCGTTCGTTCATCGCCTGGCCGACGAACGCGGGACCCAAATTCGGATCGAAAAATCCGCCGGCTGGATTATCAAGGCTTACGGTGCGGGTCGCAGGAATTACTTCGAGCGTGGTCTGTTGATCGGCGAGGCGGGTTGTTTCGTCGACCCACTGACCGGGGAAGGCATCCCGCTGGCGCTGGCGACGGCGCGCCTCGCCCGTCAGGCGATCGAAACCGCATTCGCCCGCGGAGACTTCGGCGCCGCATCGCTGTCCTGCTTTGATGAGCTCTGGCGCGCAGCGTACGAGGCGGATCTCCGCGTTTCCGACCTGGTGGTGGCGTCCGCCCGCAATCGGCATCTGCTGCCCCTTTGGATGCACGCGTTGCGGGTGATGGCGTTGACTGCGGCCACGGATCAGGACTACGCGCTGACCCTGGGCGGCATCATGGCCGGTCTGGTGCCCGCGCGTGAGGGTTTGTCTGCGAGAATACTCCTGAAGTCGCTGCTGCATGGACCGGGGTTCTGGATGGAGGCGTTCGGCGTTCCTAAGGACCCACCTCTCGCCTCCATCGCCGCGATGACTGCCGGGGGTGCGCGACTTGCGGAAGGGCAGGCGGAGCTGTGGCGTGGGGTGGCCGCCGATCCGGCGTGGTCAACGCGCTGGATGCTGGAGTTGTTGGGCAAGGAGTTCCGGCTGGCGAGAGCGCTGCAGCCCCGTCTCGGCGGCGCCACCCGAAACACGCGCACCCCGGAACGAATCGAAACGCCCACGCAGCCGCAATGCTGCAATGGGACTGCCCCGGCCCGGCACCCCGGTCCGCGCCGAGCCGCGGTGCTCGGCGCGACCGGTCATATCGGAAACGCGGTGGTGCGGGAGTTGCTGAGCCGCGGTTGGGACGTTACCGCCGTCAGCCGACAGGCGGAGCCGCCTGCCAACCTGGCGGGTCTGCCGGTGAAATTCGTGCGAGGCGGGGAGCACGATCAGGCCGGGGCCTTTGCTGCCTGGATCGCCGGGCATGATCTGGTGGTCGACGCTGCGGCCCCCTATCCGATCGACCTTTTTCCGAAGGAAGAGGGCGGCCGGAAGAGTCTGCTCGATCGCGTGGAGGCCCGAACCCGCACGCTTCTGACGGCATTTAGCCGGCACGGTGCGCGCCTGGTTTACGTCGGTTCCTTCGTCACAACGCCGCGGTCGGGCGATCGGCTTGAAGGTGCCCGGTCCCGCGCACTGCGCCGGATTCATCCCTATTTCGCTGTGAAACAGCTGATCGTTCGGCGCATCAACGCCGAGACGCAGGCCGGCCTGGAATCCATCATCGTCAATCCCACCG